>CBDVDU010000323.1:0-2468 GCA_965372825.1 uncultured Gammaproteobacteria bacterium
CTTGAATGAGGAATTGGAATTCATTGCTGATGGTCATAGTCTTGATGAAATGTTGGCATTACGGGCTGAACAAAAACAGCGGGTAGCAGATTTCGGTGAGTTATTAAATTTGGCTAAGGTGCATAAGCGCTTTGTCAAAAAAGGAATTTCTAAGCGCTTTGCGAATTTAGATAAGACGCAATTAGATGATCTGTTAAAAGAGAAAAATGATCAAATTGAATCGGCGCAAATTATTCATCGAATCTTAGAAAAAGCGGTTTACAGAGAAGATTTAACTTTGCGTCTGGCTACTGATAGAGTGAAGTTGGAGGATAACGTACCTTGTCCTTTATGTGGCTCTGAAGAGCATCCTTACGCAAAAAAATCACCTGTTGTTAATGATTCTAAAGGTGCTTTTGCGGAGCAGGCTAGATTGCTCCGATCATTGCAAGCAGAAGAGAAGAAAATCAACCAACAACTAACTGCCTATAATAGAGTAGTGGATGGCAATACTGAGCATGTTGAGCGAATTAATAGAGTTCAAGCAGAATGGCTGACTTCATGTACGCGTCTTAATGCCGTGAGTGATGAGTTAGAGATTGGTAGTTTTCGAGTTATGCGTTTACGTATAAAAGTAGAAAAGAAAGAGTTAAAAGAAATTAGTGCGTTAATAAAGCGTTTTCAGTCGAAAAAGAAGGAAATTGCTAAGCAGGAAGTTTTTTCAATTAAAAAGGAAGCTGGGCTTGCTAAGCTAAAAGCTAAGCAAGAAGCACTTGATGAAAGTGGCCAAGGGCGTCCGCATGAGATGGTCGTGTTGGAAACTGAGTTAGCAGAAAATATGCAAGAGGAAAGTGTGCTGATGAAGTTGGTTAGCTCGCAGTTACAGGAAGTAGATGAAAAATTACCTAACTTAGGTAGAGAAAACGCTTTGTATGATGTGCTAAGTAAGCGTAGGCAAGATTATCAAGGTTATAGTATGCGCCAGAATTCTATGAGCGCAGAAATAAAGCAGATGACGGATAAAGTCAGCGTGTGCCAGCAAAGTATTCAGGAGTACGATAAGAAATTGCAGGCGTTGGAAACGCAGATGAACGAGCAGCAGTTGTCGCAGTTATATTTTTCTGTGCAAGACCAGCAGGCTGAATTAGCTAAGTTAAAGAGTGCCAATAACTTGTTGTTGGCTGAGTTAAATAAGCAAAGTGATGCGTTAACATTGCAGTTGCAGGGTTCTCCTTATGAGTCTTTAGAGCAAGTTCAAACGTTGCTTGATTTATCTGAGCGTCAGGGTGAAATACAATCTTCATTTGATCGTTTACAGCAAAACTTAGTTAAATATCCCGCGGATCTTGAGGCTCTTGATAAACAGAAAAGTGCAGAGCGAGCGCATATTCCTGCGACTGAGACTCTGGAGGGCGCTGTTATACAATTAAGGGATAAGACGGTAAAAATGGAGATCGTTGCCCAAGAAATTGCGACTTTGGAAAGGCAGTTGGGTGAACAGCAGCAATTAAAGCAAAATAATTCGCAATTATTGACAACTATTGAACAGCAGGAAATAGCATTAAAACAAGCCCAAGAAGAGCAAACGGCGATGGATGCTGAACCAGAAAATATTTTCCGGAGACGTGTGCAGGCTGGAGTAATAGGTAAACTGTTAAGCTCTGCAAATAGTTTTCTGGATAAGATTGGTGGGCGATATCATGTGTCTAGTATGACCAGTGATGCTGGCTTAGCATTAGAGATTGTCGATACTCAACAGCAAAATATAAGGCGCGCAGTGAGCTCTTTGTCGGGTGGAGAGGCTTTTGTAGTCAGCTTAGCTATGGCTTTAGGCTTGTCTGAAACTGCAAATAATGGGCGGGCGATTGATTCTTTATTTATTGATGAAGGATTTGGTAATTTAGATGCGAAAACGCTTTATACTGTTGTTACGACATTAAAAAGCTTAAAAGCACATGGTAAAACAGTGGGGATTATTTCTCATATTGAAGGGATAAAACAGCAAATTCCAACACAGGCAGAATTGATTAGACAAGAGAATGGCGTGTATAAAGTAGTAGTACACGGCGCAGTGGTTGAGACAGCCGAGCTGGCTGAGGATGTTGCTTAGGAGTACACATTCAATAAAACCCGAAATTTTAGGTTATGTAGCACTGCCAGTCCTCAAAGGACTGGCAGTGCTTGCGGATATTATTAAATTTTGATTCCTTAAGGTGTAAGGGGGATTTTGAAACCTACCCTTTTATTGAGAAAAGGGTAGGTTTAGGCGCATCGTAACTTCTCATTATCAATGAGGTATAGATAATTTTTTTCTCGTCACCCTGCGTGTTGTTAGCAGGAATCTATGCTCAATGGAGATTCCCGATAAAAGCATTCGGGAATGACGATATTTTATAGGCATCTATACAACTATTTAATATGTAAATATATAAGTTGCAAGTTAAGGTGTCTCCCTCTCCTGCTGGAGAGGGTTGGGGTGAGGAGAATAA
>CBDVDU010000324.1:0-2462 GCA_965372825.1 uncultured Gammaproteobacteria bacterium
TGGCCTGCCAAACGATTCAATAAAGTACTTTTACCAACGCCTGTTCCGCCTAAACAGGCCACTATTAAAGGTCTGGAACTTGGATCAGAAAATAATGTTTCTGGTGAGCGTGCTTCATAATGCAAAAGATCTTGTAACTTAGCTTCTGAAGCCCATGAACGATTGATGACTTCGGTTGCCCAGCCCTTTGCCTCAGCAACTAAATCAGAGTATTCGTAAGCCATGTGGTTTTATTTTCAGTTGTGCCTCTGCCGCCGCTAATTGTTCAGCAGAAATATTAAAATGAGTGCTTTTAGCCATTTTTTCAGGCAATTGCTGTAACACCTGATGTATGACTTGAGCAAATAACAGTTCTTTTACGGTATTTAATTGTCGTTGCTTTAATTCGGACTCAGCTCTATGCAGGTAACTGCCTACTGCACTTTCCGCTAAATAAGAAGTAATCGACAACATGGCGGGAGCAATTAACAAATCATGTAAGCCTATACCACCTGCTTGCACAGTTAATGCTAACATGGCAGCATCCGTAGTGACACGGGTAGCACGTAGACTATTTAAAATAGCAGGATGTTCTTCCAGTTTGGTATACAAGCCCTGCGCAGTTGCTTCAATATCTTGTTTAAAATTCTCATGGTAAAGCTCTGTCTTTTGTGCAAAATCGCCCAAAATAATTGATTTATCTTGGCGTAACTGACTATTAATCTGTTTCCACCATTTATTATTATCATGTTCTTGGTCAATCTGATCTAAAACTTTATCGCCTACTTGTAATAAAATGTGCTCTGCAATTTGCTGTAAAACTTCAGTTTCTTTCGTTATCGGATGCGAGCCTTTACTTACTTCCCCTCCTAATGAAAAAATCTTACGCAAAGGCCAGGTTAAAGCTTTACGGCTTTGCATTAATACCTTTGCTATCCCTGGCACTTCGAGCAAGGTTAATAATTTAGCTAAGGCATTTTGAAACGTATCATAGTGTTGCGGGTGATCAAGGTAATCGCGCTGATAAATCACTAAAGCATCTTTTAAAGTATGGCTAACGATTGATTGCCATTGCGCTTGCGCTTCTATTTCTAATGTAATGGGGGAAATCCATTCATGCCAGTTTTGGCGAATAAACGCATAAGCCGCTTGATCATGCTTTTTACGCTTTACTTGTTTTATGCTACGCTGTAATAAATCACTTAAACCTGCTTGCTGATCTGTTAATGCATGATCTTTGGCAAATAAAATGGGAAATATAGTTGGCGCAGGATCACTTCTTACTTGTTGCCAACGCTCAATAAATGAATCAATAATCAGCTGTTCAGAATCAGCAACCAGTTTATTAATCACCACCAATAAAGATTGATTCAGTGGCTCTAATAAAGCTAAAACATCCCATACTGATTGATCTGCATATTTTTCCTTACTAACAACTAAAACGAGTACATCAGCTAAAGCCAAAGTCTTTAAAACACCCTCTTTATAATTTTGCGCATCGATTGAATCAAAATCAGGTGTATCCCAAAGCATACAGCCCGATAAGTGTTGCGAACTAATAGATGTAAGGGAATAGCTGTTATATTTTTCTGGGCTTAAAGAAAATTGCTCTACCTGCTGAAATCCAGAAAAATGTTCAGCGACTTCAGTTAAGGCATCGTTAGATAAATCAATAGAAAAAGCTTGCGGATGCACAGTAAATCCCGCGAGCGGACTTACGCCTGCAGCCTCTTGGTTAAGCAATAAATTAACCAAAGTACTTTTGCCGGATTGCGTGGGGCCAATTACTGCAATATGTGTAGGATGTCCTTTATTTTTAATTAAGTGGACTTTATGTAAAAAAGCCTCAATTAACATTAATTGCTCAATACATGCCTGATAATTACTCCATTGCATACTTTGCTGAACTAAACCTAATTGAATAGCTTGGTAACGCTGTTTTAAAGTGCTAATAAATTCGAGCATGAATAGTTGCTTATGTATATAATTACTTAGTAATTTAGTCGGTTGAAATCATCTCATATTGAGACAGCTTCAGCTATTTATTATAATAACAATAAAAACACATAACGAGGATGTCTTATATGCGTATACTTTCAATCATTATTATTTCAGTTAGTATTTTATTATCAACGGGGTGCAGTAAAGGCGGTCAAATTAATGGGCGTAGCTTTAAAACAGCCTTAATGTCAATTAAAGGCCTTAAAAATCGTTTACCACAAGAACAAAGAGTGGCTTTTGAACTCTCATTTTGGGCAATTCATGATTTATACAAAAAGGATAAGTCTGAATTCCTTGACCAAGTAGATGGAAAAACCCCTGAAGAACTCATTGAGTCAGGAAAAGCTGTTTTTGAAAAACGTAAACAAGAAGGTTTTAAGGAATATCAACAGTATGCGACTTGGGATGACATGATTAGAAAATACACTCAAGAACGCATGGATCAATTATCTAAAAGACCAAAAAGAGATCCTAGAGATAAA
>CBDVDU010000325.1:0-2462 GCA_965372825.1 uncultured Gammaproteobacteria bacterium
GTCCTTTCAGTCATCTACACGAGCCCTCAGGCCCAAAAGGATTGCCGATAGTGCATTCTTTTCCGGCGGTGGCATGGAATGTATTGCAGTTCTTAATGGCTATTCGTGAGAAATACGGGGATATAGTCAAATATAAAATATTAGGCATTCATCATTATTTGATTTCCCACCCTGATGATGTCGCGCAAGTTTTTAAAGCTGAGAAGAAAGGCGAGTTTACCAAAGCGCGTTTTCATCAAGTTTTATATCCTTTTTTTGGTAATGGTTTGTTTAATAGTAAAGGTAAAGACTGGGAGCAACAAAGAAAGCAATTACAACCTTTCTTTCAGAAGTCACAATTACCCCGTTGGTTTTCATTAGTTGTTGAGGAAGCGCAAAGCCATTTTAACGACATCAATACGCAAAGCTCTAGGCTACAAGCTGCCGATGTGATGCAGCCTTTGATGCAAAATATTATGAGCCGTATTTTGTTTGGCCTAAAGCTTGATGATGAAGATTCAAAAGCGGCGGTATTAGCCATTGAAGGTGTCGGTGAGCGCATGGCAGATCACGGCTTAAAGTCATTTATCTTTAAATGTATATTAAATAAGCTCCCGACACCCGCAAATTTAAAATATCGACAAGAACTACAAACCATAGACAGTAGTATCCGTAAAATATCAGAAAATAAAAGCAGCAAAGAAGAGGGCGCACTTTTGCCTTTATTTGCTGCGATTATGTCGCCCAAAGAACTCAGGGATCAATTGTTCACGCTGTACTTCGCGGGGCAAGATACCACTGTTAGTACTTTGCTATGGGTACTCTATTATTTAGCACAATATCCTGAACATCAACAAAGAGCCAGACAAGAAGTGTTAAAGCACTGGCCTGCGCCTGATGCGGTTAAATTCTCAGATTTAGATCAATTTGAGATTCTAAATGCCGCGATTGATGAATCCATGCGCTTATCACCTGCGGCCTATGTAACCTATCGAGATGTAGAAAATGACATGCAATTTGGTGCTTATAAATTTAAGAAAAAGGCGCTAATCATACTCTCAATGTATGTCACGCATCGACACCCTGAGTTTTGGCAGAATCCTGATGAATTTAAGCCCGAGCGGTTTCTTGATCGCACTAATAAAGGTTATGCTTTTTATCCTTATGGCGGTGGAATGCGTATGTGTTTAGGTATGCATTTAGCGCGCATGGAAATCACCACAATTATTGCGCTATTTATCACTCAATTTGAATTTAAACTTAACCCGCAAGGGAAAGTAAGTCCTGTTACGCATATGACGCTAAAGCCGAAAGAGGGGATCTCGCTTATCATCAAGCCATTACAAACAGAGTCACTGTGAGAGAAAGTAAGCGGAAACTCAAGGAATATCAGGTTTCATACATAGCTACTTCATTGGATTATAGAATATTTTATGGATGAGTTAATGCTATTTACAGATGGAAGTGTGAATGTTCAGTCAAAGGTTGGCTATGGGGCTTACCTTGTTGTAGCTGAGCATGGGCTGCCGCATGAGTTATTGAGAAAGAATGTAAAGCTAAGGCGATTTGAAAATACATCTTCAACTAAACTGGAATTACAGACTTTATTGTGGGCATTGGAGGATATTCAAGCCATAGGCCATAAAGTGATTGCGTATACCGACTCACAAAACATCATAGGATTACAGGGAAGGCGTCATCGGTTGGAGAGTAATAATTTTTACTCAAAGAATAATAAGCGTCTAAATAATTTTGAACTGTATCAGGAGTTTTATCGAATGACCGACCAGCTAGATTGTCAATTGGTAAAAGTGCGTGGGCATAGCTCCTCTAGTCAGAAAAATGATATTGAAAAGATTTTTACTCTTGTAGATAGGGCGACAAGGAATGAACTGAGAAAAGAAAGTAATTGATGTGTTTTTTAGAAGAGATTGTTGGGGTTGATATGGATAGTGTTTTGGCACAGAAACTTGTAAATTCAAGCCAGATTTTTCAATAGAAAATTCTAAAAGGTGCAACGATTTTGCAACTCATTGAGGTTATAGCCCCACTCAGCGGGGCGTTGTGCAACGTTTTTTTTGAATTTAGCAGAAAGTAAGTGATTGTTTTTGTTGTGTTTTTATGGTTTATGCCGGATTCATAACCCCGGGGTCGGCAGTTCAAATCTACCTATCGCCACCATCTTTTCAATAACTTAGAAATTTTTTGGTTTATCCTAATCATTAGGTGCAACCGATTTTCAACGATTTTTTCTAGGTTGTTAGCATAACTGCTTAAATGATCTGGTGCTAAATGTGCATAACGCATAACCATTTCATAACTACTCCAGCCTCCCAACTCTTGAAGTGCATTTAAAGGCGTTCCACTTTGGACATGTCAACTAGCCCAAGTATGTCTTAAACCATGCCAGGTAAAATTTTCTATGCCGGCACGCTTTAAACATTGTCTCCACCCTTTAGTCCCTACTTTAATGACAGGTTTGC
>CBDVDU010000326.1:0-2454 GCA_965372825.1 uncultured Gammaproteobacteria bacterium
ACTAAAAGTCTTGCACTAAAGTGCATAGTTTTTACTAACGACTGAAACAATAAATTAACTTGTTTCGTTAATAGTTGTACGACTGGCAGCAGAGCTAAGTGTTTTACGTAGTTCTGCTTCACATTCTTGTAATTGCACAACGGCATCGGCACGCATTTTTTTACCTTGATCGGCAATTTGTAAACTTTCATTAATGGTATCAATTAATAAAGTGTTCGCCTTTTTAACGGATTCCAGATCAAACACGCCGCGCTCTAACTGTTTACGTGTTAGTGAGTTGGCCTGTTTAAGATTTTCCGCATTGGCTTCTAATAAATCATTAGTTAAATCCGTTGCTGACTGTAAAGTGCTTGCTGCATCAGAAGAGCGATAAATCGCCACTGCGGTCGCTAATTGTTGACGCCAAAGCGGGATGGTATTAACAATCGTTGAATTGATTTTATTCACCAAGCCTTTGTCATTATCTTGAATTAAACGAATGCCGGGTAAGCTTTGCATAGCGACTTGGCGCGTTAAACGTAAATCATGCACGCGGCGTTCTAAGTCATCTCTGGCGGCACGCAAATCTCTTAATTCCTGCGCTTCAATAATCGCTTCTGACGCGGCTGCGGCGACTGCTTTTTCAGGAATAACTTGTTCATCTAATTGCTTGAGTTTTTCAACACCGGCAGAAATATAATGATCCAGATTGTGGAAGTACTCTAAGTTCGCTTCATAGAGTTTATCCAACATGGTAATGTCGGTTAACAGTGTGGTTTTATGTCCGTCCAACTTGTTGGTAATGGTGTCAATTTGCTTACGCACTTCTTCATATTTTTGTAAAAATTGTGCAATAGGTTTGGCTTTTCCCAGTAATCTAGCAAAAAACCCGGGTTTTTTGTTCGGGTCTAAAGCATCGACATCAAAACCGCGCAATGCAGCCACCATATTATTTAAATCGCCCCCTGCAGAACCTAAATCTTTATTTTTAACGCCATCGAGCATTTTGTCGGAAATGTTCGTGAGTTGTTCTTGCGCTTTGCTGCCAAAGTAAATAATCGATTTGCTGTCATTAATATCTATTTCGGCTATTTTAGTGGCAATATGCACTTGGCTATCGGCATCGAATTGATTGAAAGCCAATATGTCTTTTCTGATACCTGGTACGACTTCCTCAAAAACAGAACTACCGGGGATTGTTAGGTCTTCTGTCGTCGTGTTTTGTTCGCTCATACTAAATTCCTTTACTGGTATTGTTTGATTGTTAGGTTTTAAATCACACCTTCATGCTTTAACTGGGCAGACAAAACTTCAATTTGCACATCAAGATCAAGTACGTCATCTTCTAATAGTTTTTGTTTTTGCTCAATAAAAACGGATTCTATTGTTTGCAGTACATGATCAAAATTTTCAGTCAATTGTTCTGATTGATGTTTACGGTGCATATCGGCATAGCCTTCGGTTACTTTGAATGCGCCATCCAAGTAGATATTTAGGAATTTTCGTGCGCGTCGGATGTCGCCCGGATCTTCTTCTAGTAACCCAACAATTTCCCTAGCGTGGGTACAAATAGTTTGAATGCGCTGATTAAATTGTCTGTTATTAATTTGCTTATTGGCACGTTCAATGCCAGAAATTTTCGCTTCAGCTTCAACAATAGTTTGAGATATTTCTTCTGCGCTATAGCCATGCGAGCCAGTGATCATTTTTTCCTGACGTGGATCAAATCCGTAGAGTAAAAACATTCCCGCTAAGGCTCCTAAGCCAAAAACAAGCGAGATTAATAAGGCATGTCCCGCTCCGAGTAATGCGATGCCTGTTGTAGTAAGCGCAACCAGTAATGCCGCTAGAGTTTTTAATGGCCACTTTGGTGCTTGAGTGATTTTTTTATCTTGATATTCGGCTTCAGCAGCGAGTCCTTTACGTAATAAACTGGCGGCAAATAGAAATCCCGCGCAGCCAGTGATATTGATAATAATGCGTAAAAAATCAGCATAAATAAAGGATAAGATGGTTGCCGGAATCAATGCTAAAGGTAAGATATAAAGAAGCAGTCCGCGGCTACCGTATATTAATCCGCTTGCCGTTTTTTTCTGGTAGGGTTTAGGCTTTCTTAATTGCTCGGAGTTATTCATAGCGGCCTTGTGTAAGTGTTATTTAGTTTCTGCTATTGGATCTGTACGAAATGGCGAGACTTCGATCAGCGATTGACAGGTGACTAAGCTAACCGTGGTTAATAATAGTATAAGGCCAATAGCTGACTTTAAAAATTTAGGCATGGATTATTTCCTGATAAGACGTAAGCGCTAAGATATTACTGGTGTACGTTAGAAAATTACTTTAGGCGGTTGCACTATTATATAGTGACTTAACACGAAACATTAATAGTATAGTAGGGCGGACTTTAGTCCGCTTTTTAGCACTATGTGTAGAACCTAACTATGTATAGTTGCGGTTCTTGACCTATGCGCTATC
>CBDVDU010000327.1:0-2437 GCA_965372825.1 uncultured Gammaproteobacteria bacterium
TAAAATTGATCTTAGTCATTACGATGTTAAAATTTTTGCGGAAATTGTCGATGCGCCTAATGTGAGTGTAGATGAAGTCGTTAAGCGTGCTTACTATTATAAAGAGAACGGCGCTAACGTTATTGATATAGGCTGCCTGCCCGATACGCCTTTTGCGCATATGGAAGATATTATCCGCACGCTCAAACAAGAAGATTTTTTAGTCAGTATTGATTCTTTAAACACGGATGACTTATTACGCGGTGCGAAAGCTGGTGCAGATTACATGCTGAGTTTGCATGAAAGCACGCTATGGGTGGCCGGTGAAGTCGATGCCATACCGATTATCATTCCTGAAAAACACACCGATTTAAGCTCTTTAGATAATGTAATTACCATTTTACAGAGTAAAAATAAGCCATTTATCGTTGACCCTATTCTTGACCCTTTGCATTTTGGCTTTACTGATTCAGTCGTTCGTTATCATACAGTCCGACAAAAATATCCTGACATTGAAATGATGCTGGGGGTTGGTAATATTACTGAGCTCACCCATGCTGATACCGTGGGTATGAACGCCTTATTATTAGGTATGTGTTCAGAACTTGATATTAAGCATATTTTAGCCACAGAAGTTAGTCAGCATGCTTGCCGCGCCATTAAAGAAGCGGATTTAGCACGGCGTATTATGTATGCTGCCAAAGAAAATCATACTTTGCCTAAACATATTGACCCAGGCCTGATGGCTTTACATGAGCCATCGCCCTTCCCTTACTCTTTAGATGAAATCAAGGATTTTGCCGCGCAAGTCAAAGACCCAAGTTTCCGCATTCAAATTAGTAGCGAAGGTGTGCATATTTATAACCGCGACGGTATACATAGCGCCATTGACCCTTTTGATTTATATCCTAAACTCAAAGTTGAGGATGATGCTGGGCACGCTTTTTACTTAGGTGTTGAATTAGCCCGCGCAGAAACTGCTTGGCAATTAGGCAAACGTTTTAACCAAGATCAATCCTTAGATTGGGGCTGTGCTGCAAAAGTGAGCGAACAAACTGTTGATTTACATACTTTCAAACCCGCTGGAACTACATTTACAAAATCATGATTCAAGAAACTATCGTAACCACACAAAATAGCGCCGGCGAAACGCATATTGCTCCTATGGGCATACACGCTGCTGGTGATGAATTTGTTATTCTCCCCTTTAAGCCCTCCGTGACTTTAGATAACATTTTGACTAATAAAAGTGCCATTATTAATTACACGGATGATGTAAGGATTTTTGCTGGCAGTTTAACAGGGCACCGTGACTGGCCTTTACGAAAAGCTAAAAAAGTAGAGGGTTATTTCTTAAGTGATGCTTTAGCGCATTGCGAAGTCGAACTAACCCACGTTGATGACGACCCAGTACGTCCTAAATTATTCTGCCGTGCTATTCGTAGCGCCAATCATGCTCCGTTTCCTGGCTTTAATCGTGCGCAATTTTCAGTTTTAGAAGCTGCCATTCTATTAAGCCGTATTACTCGTTTATCACCGGCAAAAATCCATACGGAACTGGAATATTTACATATCGGTTTTAACAAGACAGCAGGACCACGCGAAAGAGAAGCCTGGGGCTGGGTCACTCAAGCTATCGAGCAGAAATTAAGAGAGTTACAAGCACAATGAGTAACATGCTCGCCAGCGTTAATAGCCTAAAAGAAGCATTAATCGCACAACAAGCCCAGGTTGATATTATTGATTTAAAACAACCGGCACGAGGAGCTCTAGGCGCTTTGGATACTACCGATGTCCAAACGATTGTTACTGCACTCGAAAAAACGACTATCATCAGCGCGACTGTAGGCGATTTACCCATGCAGGCCGAACTGATTTATAATGCTGTGGAAAAGATGGCAGAAACCGGCGTATATTTTATAAAAATTGGTTTTTTCCCTGATAGCGACTGGACAGCGATTATTAATCAACTACAAGTTTTGACACAACGAGGTTTAAAATTAATCGCCGTATTATTTGCCGATCAGCAACCTGACCTGAATAGTATTTCATTATTTTCAGGCGCGGGATTTAATGGCATTATGCTCGATACAATGGACAAGACTAATGGCTCACTGACACAAGTTATGTCATTAGAAACAATTCAGGAGTTTGTTACATCAGCAAAACAGCAGCAATTACTTTGTGGGCTGGCAGGTTCTTTGCGGGAGTCTGACATTGCTACACTACTGCCTTTACACGCTGATTATTTAGGCTTTAGAGGGGCTTTATGCGTAAACCATCAGCGTACGGCTAAGTTGGATTCAGAGTCTTTATTGCGAATTAAAGCTGCCCTAAAGTAGTAAGACATACAATGTATACTACCTACTAAAGTTCACCACATGAAAAACTAATCACATAACTATTTTTTCAAAAAGAATTTTGGCGTAAAGTACACTCTAGAGTACATAAGTACATA
>CBDVDU010000328.1:0-2427 GCA_965372825.1 uncultured Gammaproteobacteria bacterium
CTTTTAGCCGCGATCTTATACAAGTCGCGGCTAAATGCCCCTCCCACGATACATTATTTTAAATAGCCCTAGCGCCAGTTTTCATTTCTAAAAAGCGGCTACCATTTTAAGCCAATACATTTTTATGTAGGGTATGCACATTAAATAAAACCCAAAACTTTAGATTATGAAGCACTGCCAGTCCTTCGGGGACTGGCAGTGCTTTCGGATGTTATTGAATTTTGATTCCTTACTACACCGAAAGGTACGAAATGCGTACCCTACCGTAATACCCTGCCTTAAGTGTATAGCCAAAAAGGCGGACTGAAGTCCGCCCTACTTTTATCACGCATCAATGCATTTTCTTTAATTCTACACCCGTTTCCGCACCATACTTCCTAAGCAGCAACAAATGATCAGGCCGCCTGCGTTCATATTTTAGCGCCATTTCATCTAGCCAGATAAGCCACGCATCTTCATCAGCCAAAGCCTCTTGACTTGGCTCTTCAGGTATTTGATTGACCTCCCAAACTTGATGTATATAATCAAATACTGCCCAATCATAGAGTGTTTCACCCTCTTTAAATCCGGCCGTTTCATTAGCTATCGCACCACCTTGTAATAAAACTTCAAGCATCATGGTATCCATTGATAACATGGCTTGAGTTAGTGGCCCACACCTATCAGAATCAAGATGCTGCGGATTAAAGCCCATATTAATTAAACTTTTAACAATTGCATACCGCTCTGGCACGGCATCTTCAAGCAAATTAAACACAATTTCTGAGAGTATCGGCTCTTCAAACTGATCGATAGATTCTTTATCAAATCCCGCATCTAGCATAGCTTTAACGGCATCTAAATCATTATTACAAGCCGCTGCAGCAAGTTTTTTATAATCTTCGTCTGTACTCATGTTATTTATATCTCAATGTGGCTAGCACCATTTCGTGGCGGCAAATTCTAACATAATTGCCAAACCTATAGCCCCTCTCCCCAAAAATCGACAATGCTGTTGACTAAGCCCTCTCTTGCTGGAGAGGGTTGGGTGAGGGGGGAATCAAAAAATGCTCTTTAACCTTATGCTCTAATATCAAAACAACTAAAGCAAACAGCGTATTCTAATTTCTCCCCACCCAACCCTCCCCAGCAAGGGAGGGCTTTATTTTTTTATGCCAAAGTTGTGTAGATACCTATGCCTCTGGAGAAGGAGCTTATTCTTAATTCACTATCTCAACAATACAAGCGTATGTTATGCCGTGTATTTACTTCAATTCCATTTCAGCCAACAAAATACGCATCGTTTGTCGTGAAGCTTGCTCTTCATAACGCGTAAAAAACACCTCTTCACTAGGTAAATAATAACCATCAACAGGCCATTTATCACCAATTTCTGGCGGCAGAGTAAAGGCTTGGGTTGTTTGTAAATATCCAGAATACACCTCTTTAAAACAGGCTCGCAAGGCTGCTACTGTTCGTGTGATCTCTTCTATAGTGACTGTTTCATCAGGGTATAGCCAAGTCGTTGCGCCCATAACATCACCTAGCTTCCAATCGCTTTTCGGGCTATCAGGGTGCTTGTTATGGCAGTTTACACAAGCAGATGCAATGGCAAAATCAGGAAACATAGCCACATGACGCTTTATACCCTCAGCATAAAAAAAGGATGGCTTATGTGGCGCTTTCTTTACCTCCTGAAATGCCTTATTTTGCTGACCATCAAAGCTATTAGCTGAGCTAATAGGAAAGTCTGAACCTAAAAATAAACTAACTGGCGCCGGCTTTTTTTCTAATGCTTGGGAAACTGCTCGTAAAAACAAGGCAGGCAACGGCCCTGCTTCTACTTCTTTATCCTGCCAGTCTTCGCTAAATTTCAGCCCTGCGCTTTTACCTTGCGTTACGATTTCTTTAGTATACAAGCTACGAACGACATTATTCTCTTCCGCCAAAACATCAAATAAAACACTGACAGGTAACTGTAGTCCTTGCTTTTTCAAGCCATCATCTAATAGTGGCGGGGCTGTTTTAAATAAATAAACAGTCAAACAAACTAAGGCTAGGGACACAAGAATAAATAATTTATTATTTTTCATAACGCGTACTCTTTGCTTTGGTTATTAATGCTCCGGTATAAGGCGATTCAGCTTTACTAAAATAATCCAGTAATTGCTCCTGCTTTATTGCGCGCCCTACGGTTTTCTCCAAAACCATATCATGATTGCCATGATAATCGTGACAACCTAAACAGGTATGCCAGTCTTTACGCTCGATTAACTCATCATGCGGCACGCTAATAGGATCATTTTTAATCTTCAACTCTTCATGGCAAAGTTGGCAGTCACTTATTTTAAATTGACTGATGCGCTGACCAATATGCTCTTTATGACATGAGACACATTGCTCTGGATGTATTTTCTCTCTTACTTCATTAAAACGAGGTTCATTAAA
>CBDVDU010000329.1:0-2409 GCA_965372825.1 uncultured Gammaproteobacteria bacterium
AGAAGTTACCTCTTCCCCTCATCCAGCCTTCTCCCTCTGGAGAAGGCTTTAAGACTTGTGTAGATACCTATGCTCAAGGGGGAAGGCTAAAAGCACAATACTTTCACATCCTCGTAGCAAGGAATGCACATTAAATAAAACCCGAAACTTTAGGGTATGCAGTGCCACCAGTCCTTTAAGGGCTTGCTGGTGCTTTCGAATATTATTGGATTTTGATTCCTAATTAACTACGTTAGGGCTGGCTTTAGTCCGCCCTAATGTAGTTGAGAGGCAGTCGTAATCAATAGGTTTTTTATTCCTGTAATTCTTTTAGCGCTAAAGTTTCTGATATAAAGAAACTTAATCGGTCTTCTAATATTGAGGAAAGGTAGAAATTAAGGCCTTTCGCTTTTTGCGCTAATTTTATTTGCATAATGGCTCTGTCGGTTTGACCAATTGAATAATAGTATTCAGCCATATAGCGATGCAAGTTAGTATTTTGACCTAGCTTGCCATAGCTTTGAGCCAAAAGTAGATAATAGCGAGGGTGTTGCCGAGCTTCATAGCTGGTTAATTTAAGCAGTTGTAGCGCTTGTTGTGCTTGGTTGGATTTAAGCAAAATAGCAATATACTCAAATTTGAAATCAGGATTACCTGGAAATTGTTGTTCTAGTTTTAAATATAAATTTTTAGCGGTTGCAATATCTTGTTTCTCTATCGAAACTTGGGCTAGAGCAGTAAGGTAATGCACTTGTTTTGGGTAGCGTTTATTGAGGTTTTGGAAAATTCCTTCTGCGGGGTCAAATTTTTGTTGTTTTAAATAACTTAGGCCTAAGCCATATTGCATTGCAGCGCGTTGCTCAGCTGTGCCTTGATCGACTTGTGTTTGAAAGTAAGTAACTAGGTCTTCTAGTGAGTTTTGGTTGCTAGATAAGCGCAGTTTTGCCTTTGTTAGGCGATAGTTTTGTGAGTCAGGAACTTGGCGGTAAGGGTAGGTTTCTGCTCGACCGCGTGTGTCAGCTATACGTGATGTAGTGATTGGATGGGTGCGTAAAAATTCAGGTGCTCCAGCGCCATAGTAACGGCTCGCTTGTTGTAGCTTTTCAAAGAAAGTGGGCATGCTGCGTGGGTCAAAATTAGCGCGAGCTAAGGTTTTCAAACCAATTCTATCGGCTTCTTGCTCATTATCGCGGGTAAAGTTAATTTGCATCTGTATGCTACCCGCCTGTATCGCTGATAACGCGCCTATACCGACATCAGGTGCTTGGGTGGCGACAATAATGGCTGCTATCATTGCGGCGGCTGCAGGCAATGACATGCGACTGCTAGCTTCATAAGCGCGATAAATATGGCGCTGCGTAACATGGGCAATTTCATGCGCCATCACTGAGGCTAATTCACTTTCTGATTCACTATTCAGAATTAAACCTGAATTAATACCGATAAAGCCGCCAGGGCCGGCAAAGGCATTAATATCATCTGAAAGTACGACAAAAAAGTAAAAATCTTGGCTGGGGTTATCGCTATTAGCCACTAAAGTTTGGCCAAGATCTTGAATGTAGTCTTGAATGTCTGGGTCGTAGCTAATATCTAGTTGTGCGCGTATGCTGCGAAAGAATGATTCACCTAAGGCTTTTTCTTGTAGTGGGGAAATTAAAGTGCCGGTCGAATCGCCCATATCAGGCAAGCGCAGCTCATTATCAGCGATTGCATTACTGAAGAGTGTGTTCAGTAATAATAGGCCGGTCATGAGGCGTTTCTTCTTTAGTTTCATGAAATGGTATACTCGTCAGACTATTTTCAGGTGAGCGTTGTAATATTGTACTTAATGTTAGCTTATCTTTCTTGTTGCATTATTATTTTTGTGTATGAAATACGCGATCCAAGTTAATTCTAGTCCTTATCAGGCTAATAGCGCAGATACGGCTTATCAGTTTATTAAAGCGGCCTTAGAGGTGGGGCATGAAGTTGTGCGTGTCTTTTTTTATCAAGAAGGGGTCTATCACGCATTCCGCTATGCGACACCACCAGATGATGAGGTGCAAGTTGTTGCTCGATGGACGAAATTAGCAGAGGATTACGGTCTTGATTTGGTAGTTTGCATTTCGGCAGCGCAACGCCGTGGTTTATTAGAGACGGGAGAAGCAGAGCGTCAAGGTAAGCAGGATAATGATATTGCTGACGGCTTTCGTATTGCCGGCTTGGGTTTGTGGGTCGAGGCGATGTTAATTGCTGACCGATTTGTTGAGTTTTCTTGAGTATCAGAGTGAGTGGGTGCAGATTTATCCGTACTGTACGAATAAATTCGGTTATCTTTCATATAGTGCCAAAAGTAGTTTACATTTTTAGTGCTTATTTAATAGGTTCCGTGGGGGGGGGGTTTATGCGCGGTTTACTTAAATTAGCGGCTGCAAGACCCACACCCCAATA
>CBDVDU010000330.1:0-2397 GCA_965372825.1 uncultured Gammaproteobacteria bacterium
GGCATCCAGTCTAAGTTCTCACTCGCAGCCTATGTGAAATTTAAAGTGAAGAATGCCGTGCAATTTATTTCTGATTACGAAGAGAGTATCGTCAGCACACTTAAAGACCAAAATCTCGATGGTGTTATTTGTGGTCATATACATCACGCAGAAATTAAAGATATGGACGGTTTTTTATATATCAACACCGGAGATTTCGTGGAAAGTTGTACCGCGATTGTAGAACACAATGATGGCACTATAGAACTAATTAAATGGCAGATGACCGAGTTAGAGGTTACAGATGAGGATCTGGAAATTAATACACAAAGCCAAGTAAGCTGATCATTACTAGCTGCTGTATGACTGATTATTTCTAGTCTTAGGAATCAAAATTCAATAACATCCGAAAGCACTGCCAGTCCTTTGAGGACTGGCAGTGCTTCATAATCTAAAGTTTCGGGTTTTATTTAATGTGCATTCCTTATCAATGCCCGATCATTTGTGTATAAAAAAAGCCCCACTCAAGAAATCTTGAGCAGGGCTTTTTTATTTCCTAGGAAAAATCAGCAAATTAAATCTTGCCGTCTAATCCCATTTGGAAATATTTGTGCGTGATTTTATCTTGGTTTTCTAATAACCAATCGATACTCGGCTCATTATTCATTGCTTTTTTAATAGCTAAAGCAGTCGCCTTACGGTGAATATCAAATAAAATCTGGTGATCTAAGTTGTCATCAGTAGACACGCTAGGATTTAACCAAACAGAGCAAATAATACCTAGATCATTGGCCTTTTCTTTAGGAATATCACCAGCGCGAACAGCATCTAATACGCCATTAGCAATCGCAGCTTGTACCGTACCCATAAGGATATTGGTGTAGCGATTGTTGTTTACGGTTACTTTGCTAACCATTAAAGTAAGAGGGCGCACTTGAATATCAGTATTTAAAATAGCGAAAACTTTAGTGTGACCTTTAACTTGATCGCCAGTTAAAGTCGCTAGCGCTGTACCGACAGGGCCATCTAATTCGCCAATGATGACTTCAGGTTCTGCAGCTGTGCCTGGTGGGCCACCTGCTACTAAAGCTTCGCCGCTACGGAAAACGATTCTATCGCTCATGTTTCTCTCCAAAAAACTTAAATGATTGTACTAGAACCCAGTAGAATAACATTTTTTTGACCTAAATTTTAGTTTCATGACCCAACTTACTGTAAAAGATCATAATCGTAATGCGGCAGGCTTAACTTATATATACCCTGTTATCTCACGGCGTTCGGGTGGTTTATCGATTGGTATTAACTTTAATACCAATAATGCTTGTAATTGGCATTGTGTTTATTGTCAGGTGCCTAATTTAAGTTTAGGTGCTGCTCCCGAGTTGGATTTTGAACTTTTAGAAACTGAATTGACGTTTTTTTTGCAAGACGTGTTGCACGGCGATTTTTATGACCGTTTTGAAATGGAGCCAGAGTTACGCGTGATTAAAGATATAGCCATTTCCGGTAATGGCGAGCCGACTAGTGTCAAAGATTTTGCTAAAGCGATTGAGTTAATTATACGTGTTACTGAGCAAGCAAAAATCCCCGATCCGTTTCAATATGTGTTGATTACTAATGGTAGCTTGATTCATCATAACGACGTACAAGATGGCTTGAAATTATTTAATCAATATAATGGGCAGGTCTGGTTTAAGTTAGATAGTGCGACTGATGAAGGGCGAGATTTAACCAACCATTCAGCGTTAAGCTTACAAAAACATACGGAAAACTTGCTTATTTCAGCTAGACTTTGTTCTACTTGGGTGCAAACATGCATGTTGCAGTTTAAATCAGGGCAGGGCTTGGTTAATGCGACTGAGCAAGAGGCTTATTTGGCTTTATTGCAGCAGGTCAGTCAGAAAGTTAGCCTGCAAGGCGTTATGCTGTATAGCTTAGCGCGCGAATCCTTGCAGCCAGAGGCGAATATGATTACAAGCGTCACTGAGCAGCAACTTAATGATTTTGCGCAGCGAATTCGACAGTTAGGCTTAATAGTGAAGGCTTCTTTATAATAGCTCCCTCTCCTGCTGGAGAGGGTTGGGGTGAGGAGAATAAAATCAAGGCTTTATCTTACCTTATCGTAACTTCTCATTATTAAAGGGTACAGGCATTTTTTCCAGTGTGTCATTCCTGCATGCTGTTAGCAGGAATCTATACTCAGCATGGATTCCCAGTTAAGCTTGTGCCCACGCTTGACTGGGCAGACTTCGGGAATGACGATATTTTTATGAGGGTCTGTGAACAGTTACTTTTTGATGAGTTTCCCTGCGTGCCTAAAAAGCAGGGTATAAAGTAGTGAAGTCAGGTGGCTAAATTTTTACAATTACAAAGGTAAAACTAAATGAAATTTCTTGATGTAAAAACTGATTTTGCTTT
>CBDVDU010000331.1:0-2387 GCA_965372825.1 uncultured Gammaproteobacteria bacterium
CAAGCTTTAATTCCTGCTTAATGGTTTTCAACCAAGCTAAATGCTGTGGCGGTATTTGTAAATCCAATTCGCTAGTTTCAGCAAACTCTTGCCCCGTATAATCCACTTGGTAATTAACAAAGTCAGGTGCTTCAGTTAATTTTACCGCCCCTAATTGCGTGTATTGTAACTGCGCCCCCTCCAAGCCTTTAATATCCACCGTGCCACTGGGTAAGGCTAATATCGTCGTGCGTTTAACAAACTGAAATACCTCTAACTGTTTTATAGGGCTATTTTTAGCGGGCACTGAATAATTAGGCTGATCACTAAAAATCCGCCTTGAAGCTAACCAAGACTGACCTAAATAACGATCATAACTAGACTGTAAAAGTAATAATGGCTCAGCTGACTTAACCCGAAATTCAATTTTATTGGATAGTTTAAGCTCACCTATATCACCAATCGACGTCATGCTTTTAAAAGGATCAGTTTGCCAATCACTTAATAAGTCCACCCAAAAATCTTCACTGACCACCTGCAATTGACGTAAAGCAAATTGTCCCTGATAAGATAACCCAACAGCAAAACCAACAGCAATAAACCAAAGTACAGCTGAACTATTCTTTGAACGTACAGTCCATAAAATAGCACTAAAACACACAACCATTAGCACAAAATAAAGCGATGACTTATCATTCGCTGCACCCGCAGATAACAGACAAATAGCGGCATAAGGTAGCTGAAAATCAAGCGGCTCTTGTTTATCTCTTTTGCGTACCGAATAAAACAACGTGCCCATCGGCAGTTGATTATGCACACTATATAATTGCGCCAATAACACCGGCGCAAAAAAAGCTGGCAGCCATGCTAATAAAATAAAAACCGGTTTCTGATCAGTATGGAAAAATGCCAAATAAAGTAATACGGCCACAAACAATACCGTAACAAAATCACCAATACGATAAAACTGCGTTACTTGTAGATCCCAGCGCCAAGCACTTAAAAACCGCCCCAATATCAGCAAAACTAAAATAACGCTAGCCAGCCAATTGTGCGTTAGCCAGCCCCAGCTTATGAGTGACAATAGTAACTTCTCATTATTCATGGGCAAATACCTATAAAAATACCGTCATTCCCGAGTGCTTTTATCGGGAATCTACGTTGAGCATAGGATGACGACTACGAATGCAACCCTGCTGAATAATGCTACTTAGGTTTATTGTATTTTCAGCCATAAATCCCCCCATTGCGGATTGTCTTTTTCTAAAAGTTTTATTTTCCAGTCTCGCTTCCATTTTTTCATTTGTTTTTCACGAGTGATGGCTGTTTCCATCATTTCATGTTGCTCATAATAAACCAGCGTATGTACATTGTATTTTTTGGTAAAACCCTCTACTTGGTTGTTTTTGTGCTGCCAAATACGTTGTATAAGGCTGCTTGTTACGCCTATGTACAGCGTTCCATTCTTTTTACTAGCAAGCATATAAACGTATGGTTGTTTTTTCATTTTACGTACTCCATTTTCCAACCCCGTCGTCATCCCCGCAGTCTTTTAGCGGGGATCCATGGTTCGCATATAGATTCCCGATAAAAAACTTCGGGAATGACGATAAGTTACTGACAACAAAC
Source organism: uncultured Gammaproteobacteria bacterium (assembly GCA_965372825.1). Taxonomy (GTDB): domain Bacteria; phylum Pseudomonadota; class Gammaproteobacteria; order Methylococcales; family Methylomonadaceae; genus Methyloprofundus. The sequence continues at coordinate 1,609 of CBDVDU010000331.1, forward strand.
TAATGATCATACAGCCGCCAAATCCTCAGCAATATGCTGCGCATCAATCAAATAAAAATGCTCCGGTATATTATCTAACTCACCCTTAATCAACGAGCCATCATGTACTAAAAAAACTGCCAGCGGCACACCTTGAGCCATTAGCTTACAAATAAAGTCTTGTCGCTGAATATCCCAATCTAATAACACGCAAACTAAACTACTGCATTGCTGGATATGCGCCAGCACCGCTTCCTGTAATTTAACAAAGGACTGCACATCACTAGGCTGAACTGCCGCTAAAATCTCTTGTAAATGTGACAAATGATCCACACCTCGCCCAGCGGTGAACCTGTGCGCCTTATGACCGACAAACATTAAATCCAACAAAGCATCCTGCTGCCGTTCACTCATAACTAACGATGCCGCCACCGAAACCGCCGCCTCAAACAACTCTCGATTTAGAGAGCCTAGTTCAGAATCTAACACCAAAGCCCTGCGCACAAAATATTCATCCTGATACTCTTTAACAATCAACTTACCCTGTCGCGCAAAGCTCTTCCAATGAATCCGATTTAAAGCATCCCCTTGCCTATACTCACGTAAAGACATAAATTCAGATGAGTCGCCTACCGAATTAGCCAAACTAACACCGCCTGATTGATAGTGTCGTTTACCACTTAAAGCCAAAGATTTAACAGGATAACGCTGCGGTAATACCCAACAATTTTGCACTTGAGGCACAAAATACAAGCGGCGAAACAAGCCCAGTAAATCCGCTTTGGCAATATAAGCCCCTG
>CBDVDU010000332.1:0-2350 GCA_965372825.1 uncultured Gammaproteobacteria bacterium
ACTGGCAGTGCTATTTAACCTAAAGTTTCGGGTTTTATTGAATGTGCATTCCTTAATGGGTGTGACACCGGAGCTTGGCAACAAGAAAAATTCGAAATATAAATTACTGCAAGGGAACCAAGGCATATGAAATTTGTAGACGAGTACCGAAACCCTGAAACCGTAAAAAAATGGGCGCAAGCCATTGCTGATATTACTACGCAGCCTTGGACGATTATGGAAGTGTGCGGCGGGCAAACACATAGTATTATTAAACATGGTTTGGACCAATTATTACCCGCAAATATAAACTTAGTCCACGGCCCCGGTTGCCCCGTATGTGTTACGCCTATTGCCTATATAGATAAAGCGTTAGCCATTGCGCAGAAAGATAATGTCATATTTTGTTCATTTGGCGATATGTTACGTGTGCCAGGTTCTCAGGATGATTTGTTAAGCCTTAAATCTCAGGGCGCAGATATACGCATCGTTTATTCACCGCTTGAGGCGCTTAATTTAGCGGCAGATAATCCAGACAAGCAAATTGTGTTTTTTGCTGTAGGTTTTGAAACCACCGCACCGACTTGTGCTTTAGCCATTTATCAAGCGAAACAACGGGCTTTAACTAATTTTTATATGCTTGTTTGTCATGTGCGCGTGCCCCCTGTTATGCAAGCTTTATTAGATGCGCCAGATAATACCGTGCAAGGATTTTTAGGGGCAGGGCATGTGTGCAGCATTATGGGCTATCATGAATATCATGCGATTAGTGAACGATATAAAGTTCCCATTGTTATTACTGGCTTTGAGCCTGTGGATATATTGCAAGGCATCTATCAATGCATACAGCAATTAGAAGCGAAAACCTATCGTGTTGAAAATCAATTTAAACGCGTCGTTACTGAACAGGGCAATGTCACCGCTCAGCAACTCATGCAACAAGTCTATATAACTGTTGATCGACAATGGCGCGGCATGGGTAATATTGCGAATAGCGGCTTAGCCTTAAGTCCTGAATATGATGCATGGAATGCCGAAAAACACTTTTCCGTAGCCGATATTCAGCCTGATGAACCCAAAGAATGTCGCAGTGGTGAAATTTTAAAAGGGCTGATTAAACCGGCACAATGTCCCGAATTTAATGCCACTTGCACACCTGAGCATCCGCTAGGCGCAACGATGGTCTCTTCAGAAGGCGCTTGCGCAGCTTATTATCGTTACCGACGTTATCAAAATGACTGAAATAAAACTAAACTGTCCTGTGCCATTGCATTATGAGCGCATTGTTATGGCGCATGGCGGCGGTGGGCGCTTAATGCAGCAATTATTGGATGATGTGATTCAGCCGATTTTTAATAACCCAGTTTTAGCGCAAAAGAATGATAGCGCTGTTTTGCCGATTAATAGTGAAAATATCGCCTTTACAACCGATTCTTATGTGGTCAAACCGCTTTTTTTTCCGGGTGGAGATATAGGTAAGTTAGCCGTTTGCGGCACATTAAATGACTTAGCCATGAGTGGCGCGAAACCTTTATACCTCACTTGCTCGCTGATTTTAGAAGAAGGTTTTGCCATTAAGGATTTACGCCGCATATTAAGCTCTATGCAAGAAACAGCGAATGCAGCAGGCGTAAGTATTGTGACTGGCGATACTAAAGTCGTCGAGCACGGTAAAGCAGACGGTGTATATATCAATACCGCAGGCGTGGGTATCCTAGAAACTGAGCAAGCGATTAATGTCCAAGCGATTCGCCCTGATGATGTCATTATCGTCAATAGTGACTTAGGCCGGCATGGGCTAGCGGTTATGTTAGAACGTGATGGTTTTGATTTTCAGCATAGTATTCAAAGTGATTGCGCCGATGTTTCTGGCTTAGTCAATGACTTGCTACAAGCTAATATTGAAATACATTGTATGCGTGATTTAACGCGTGGCGGGTTAGCGAGTACATTGATTGAGCTAGCAACAACAGCTAAAGTTCATATGGAAATTATGCAAGAAGATCTTCCTATTCATGATGATGTACAAAGTCTGTGTGAGATTCTCGGTTTTGATACACTTTATATTGCCAATGAAGGCTGCTTTGCTTTAATAGTACCAGCAGATAATGCTGAACAAGCATTAAACATTATGCGTAATCATTCATTAGGTAAGCAGGCGAATATTATTGGTACAGTTAAGAAAACAGCAGAGCGGGGCATGCTCACTTTAAAAACTGAATTTGGCATGAGTCGAGTTTTAGATTTATTGAGTGGCGAGCAGCTACCTAGAATTTGTTAGTCTCAGGGCCTAGGTCACTGCCATTAAGTTAAGCTACAATACGGGGCGCAGTGCTTTAGCCTGCTTTCAATAGCGGAAAATAGCAGGCTA
>CBDVDU010000333.1:0-2349 GCA_965372825.1 uncultured Gammaproteobacteria bacterium
CTGGCGGTGCTTCATAAGCTAAAGTTTCGGGTTTTATTTAATGTGCATTCCTTAGTTGTTCACAGTATTTTAAAATAGCGACAACGTTGTTAATGAGCATGTGGTATTTCACAGCCGTCAGTATAAATAAGTAAAGCATCGGTATCAGGTATCACATCAAGTGTTAGTGATGTTTTTGCTTCAAATGCTTGAATCTCCTTAGCGACTAGATCGGTAAATAATAGAGCGAATGATCTCGCTTGCTGTTCTTGGCTATGATTTTTATTTGGGCTATTTGCCGCTATTTTAAAGTCAAAACGATTCACCGTTTTCTGTAATGCATGCATGGAAAAATCTTGAATACTTAATTCAAAATCTGCGAAGACTTCAGAGCCTTGCGCTTGTTTAATGCGTTCAATATCATCTAAATTTGCGTAAAGTTTAAATAAGCCGAATGCGCCTTGCTGACTATTTTTACAAGCCCCACCTTCCATAACCCTAACAAGTTGCAAGGTTTGCCCCATTTTCAATGTCGATAAACCAGAGGCTCCTAGCAACTCCTGTTGTATAAGTGGATCAATTGCTAGCTTAGGAGTTACTGGTTGAGTTGTTAGTGTTGAGCAGGCGCTGAGTAAAGGCAATAAAATGCCCAACATGAGTAGTGATTTATTCATAAGCTGTTGTCAATTGTTGTAATTCGTAAGTAATATTGACTATATTAAATGCTCGATGGCTTTACAAGATGTTATTTGACTAAACTAAACCGCGGTAACCGTTCAGACCCCTCTCATTAAACCCCCTCTCCCACTGGGAGCATAGGTATCTACACAACTTTTTGACATTAAAATACAACGAGTTGCAAGTCAGGATAGCTCCCTCTCCTGTTGGAGAGGGTTGGGGTGAGGAGAATAAAATCAAGGCTTTTTCTTATTTTTCCTCATCCAACCTTCTCCCTTTGGAGAAGGCTTTAAGACTTGTGTAGGTACCTATGCACTGGGAGAGGGTTAGGGGGGTAAAATAGGCAGGAGCCTGAACGGTTACAAGCCACGATATACTAAGACGCGGGTATAGCGCTTTCTGCATTCCGCAAGCTTCATACAGGCTACATTTGAAATGTATTATTAAATCTGCATTCCTTAGTATGCTCAAGCAAGTTCAGCTTAACTGTGAATTTACCAAACAACCCCGATAGCTAAAACAACAACGATTAAAACAAGACTAGCGACATCATCTGCAGCTTGCTTAATCTCTTGATATTGTTCACCCATCAACATCTGAATACGGTTAGTGACTTGATCCTGCATGTGGATTTTTTGTTGCATGGTCATTCTCCTAGTGTTTAACGTAACTGCGCATTTGTCCAACTAGCACGCCTTGTATTTCAACCTGTTCAGGTTTGAAGTGCATAGCGGACATATTCGAATTAGCGGGGATTAATAAGGTTTCGTGCGGGTATTGCTCAATAAATTTTAGGGTGGCTTCAGCTTTATCGATGAGAGCAACAACAATTTCACCATTACGTGCAGTGCTGCGCTGCTCAATGATTACCCAGTCATCATCAAAGATACCTTCTTCAATCATAGAGTCGCCTTTGACTTGCAAAATATAGCAGCTGTTTTCTGTTTTAATTTGCTCAGGTATCGCCATATAACTGATGCTTTGTATGGCTTCTATAGGTTTTCCAGCGGCAATATAACCAACAAAGGGAATACTGCCTGATTCTTCTGTTGCTAAATAGTTTTTAGCTTTCTCAGTTAAACGCACGCCTTTTTGCTTACGATCAGAGGCTTCAACTAAGCCCGCTTCGATTAAGGCTTGAATATGTTTATGTAGAGATCCACGCGAACTTAAGCCTAACGCCTGACATACTTCATCGAGGGTGGGTGGATATGAAAATTTTTGTTGATTGCTCAATAAGAATTCGAAAATTTCTTTTTGTTTGCGGGTTAAATCAATCAATGTAGTTCTCCTTTTGTTTTTGTTAATCATATCAAGAGAACAAAAAAAGAACAATGTTTTTGTTTTGCTGTTTTTTATTAACGAAAAGGGAGAATAAAAAAGTTAGGTTCACAAATAATTGTCGAATTTATTTTAGGCGGACTCCTAAGTGCCTGCTTTTTAGGCGCGTAATGAAACCCATCAACCTCAAGTAGAATGATGGGTTTCACAAAAAGACGCTCTACCCATCCTACGCGACACTTCAAACAAAAGTGTTAAGATAGTTTTAAGCGAGCACTTAAAGTTTTTTATGATTGAGTTATACAAAGTAAGAGCTATTAAAAAACTGTAAGAATAAAGCGGGTGCTTAAAGGGTATAGGTGGGGTGATGAAAATCACCTCTTTTATCCTATTTTTGTAATATTTAAACGC
>CBDVDU010000334.1:0-2326 GCA_965372825.1 uncultured Gammaproteobacteria bacterium
TTTTGTTCTCTTTCTGAATACTAAGGAATCAAAATTCAATAATATCCGAAGTTTCGGGTTTTATTTAATGTGCATCCCTAATTGCTTACTATTATCTACTGCATATACGGCCGACTGGTTAAAGCCTTAAGAAATGCCACTAAATCTTGCTTTTCCTGATCAGTAAAATGCAAAGGGAAAATTGCTGAATCTAAGAACGGATTTTTCTCGCCGCCTTGATCATAATATTCAACGACTTCCTCCAATGTTTGCAAGCTACCATCATGCAAATAAGGTGCTGTTAAAGCGATATTTCGCAAAGTCGGTGTTTTAAATTTACCTATATCAGCAATCACACGCGTAATATTAAAACGTCCTAATTCAGCTCGTTGAGCCTCGGTAAAATCAAAATCGTCAGGGCTATCACCTGCACGTACAGAAGCTACAAACTCAGCTATTTCAGAATTGATGCGCTCAAAACCAACCCCTAAATTATAAAATCGGTTATCCATCAGCAAGGCATTAACGCCGCCAATTTCATGGCAATTAGAACAATTACCTTTACGTCTAAATAAGCGCATACCGCGCGCTTCGCTTTGTGTTAGTGCCGATCTATCTCGGCCAAATAAGTAACGATCAAAGGCTGAATTTCCAGCAATTAAAGTACGTTCAAAACTCGCTATCGCTTGGGCAATCAGTTCGGCTGTTATCTTATCTTCGTCTATGTTAAAAACTTGTGCGAATTGCGTCTTATAATTGGGATCAGTATTGACAATAGCCACTAACTCTTGCGCGCTTTTTAAACCATGCTCGATAGGATTTAAAAAAGGTCCTAGTGCTTGCTCTTCTAAACTAGCCGCCCTACCATCCAAAAATAAACGTTGATAAAAGGCAGCATTAACTACCGTTGGCGCATTTCTAAAGCCTGCTTGCTGCTTAATACCTAATGCGACTTGTTGGCCGTCAGTAAACGCTTTATCTTTATCATGACAACTGGCACAGCTAATGCTTCCGTCTTGGCTTAAGCGCTTATCGTTAAATAACTGCTCGCCTAACGCTATTTTTTCTAATGTTTGTGGGTTGTTATTGGGTATAGATAACACAGGTAATCCGAGCAAATCATTAGCCCAAAGTCCTGTTGCATAAATAAATAATAAGACACCTAGATTAAATAATTTCATCAGCGGAACCTCAGTATGACGTACGCAATAACCACTCTTGTTATGCGTAAAAAGAAAGCCCTTAAAAAAGGGCTTTTGAAATAAGACGAAAACGGCTTTAACCAATAATCTCCAGTATTAGCAAAGCCGTCTTTATCTATTCAAGCATGTAACATGAAAAAACTAACTATTGCTTACTCTACTTCAGGCATACCCTGAACATTTAAAATATACGGCTCTCCTATTGGAAACTCATCATTCATACTTTTAAAGTAAATAACTTTACCGTAAGTTTCGTTAACAGCAGGTAATATTTTTGCAGCTTCTGCAGCAGTCAAATCTGGGAAAGTTGCATGCGCTCTTGGCACTTCAACTAAATGATAATGCCAGTTATGTTTTTCTTCTTCAGGCAATGTATTGTATTGCGCTGTAGTAATAATATATTCAAATCCTATCGGCTTATCCTGATCTTTCATGCCCGAATGGAACATTAAGCAGATCATAGTGCTATCATCATAAGCTTTACAGTGATGGTGAACAATCATTTGTAATTTTGGGTCATGAACATCGTTGGTATCAGGCATCATATGCCTAATAGCTTGAATATGTAGGTCGTTAAAACCTAAATGGTTTGGATATTCTTTTTGACGCGGATTTAGCGTTTCGTTATAAACCGCCTCTTTTTCTATTACAACCGGTTTTTTTTCAACAGTTGAACAACCCGTTGTTAGTGCAACTAAAACACCTGCTATCAGTAATTTTGCTTTCATATTCATCTTCCCCAATATTAAAAATGATAATTTTAATTTTTATAATCTAAATAGCACCTTCCCGGACTAAATAGTTTTGCCTCAATACGTATTAGAGTTTTATTATATTGTAATATAAATTTATCGCAAGCTATTTTTAACTTACCCTTCATTAATTCCCAAGCTTTTTACTTGGTATTTTTATATTAAAAAATAAATACAATACTATCAACAACTTAACTAAATACCAATTGTTTATTGCTTGTCCTACCCCCATCTTATTTTTAATATTATGACGGCAAGCACGACGAATTAACCTCTATTTTTAATTTTCACACTCACCAAGAAGGTGCTATAAACATGAAAAAACAGCTTTTATTAGGTTTAACACTAACCATGGCTATCATAAGTAGCTCCGCCTCAGCTTTCAGTGACTCA
>CBDVDU010000335.1:0-2326 GCA_965372825.1 uncultured Gammaproteobacteria bacterium
AGAAGCAATTCGGTTGGGTAACGATTTTATTGGACAGGAACATCTGTTTCTTGGAATTTTACGCGACGGAGAAGGAATTGCCTCAGATATTATTGAAAATTTGGGTGTTGATTTAAAAGAGATTAAGCAATTAATTGAACGTAAAATCATAGAAGTTGCACCATTAGCCTTTATGCGAGGCCGTACACTGAATGATTCGTTTATTATTTTAGATGAAGCGCAAAATACCACAACTGAGCAGATTAAAATGTTTTTGACCCGTGTAGGTTTTGGCTCAACTGCTGTCATTACTGGGGATATTACGCAAATTGATTTACCCACTGATAAAATGTCGGGCTTAAAGCATGTACTTAAGGTTTTAGATAAAGTAGAGGGCATTAGTTTTACTTTTTTTTGCGCTAAAGATATTGTACGTCACCCCTTAGTGCAGCGAATCGTTGTTGCTTACGAGAATTACGAACGAGCACACGGTTAATGTTATTACGTCAGTTAGATATTCAGCGTATCGATGATCTGGATTCTTTACCTGGTGATGATGATTTGCAGTTATGGGTAGAAAAAGCGCTTGCTGATTATAGTCAAGATGCTGAAATTGTAATCCGTATTGTTGATATTCAGGAAATGACTGAGCTGAACAGTCAATACCGTGGCAAGCAAGGCGCAACTAATATTTTAAGTTTCCCCTTTGAATTGCCAGAAGGGGTTGAAGGAATTGATTTATTAGGTGATTTAGTAGTCTGTGCAGCAGTTTTGGAACAAGAAGCAAAGCAACAAAACAAGGCATTAAGCGTGCATTGGGCGCATATAATTATACATGGTGTTTTACATTTGTTAGGCTATGATCATTTAACAGATGATGAAGCGATAGAAATGGAAAGCAAAGAAATCGTGTTGTTACAAGAATTACACATTGATAACCCTTATCAGGAGAAAGAAGTAAATGGCTGACGAGCTCGCGGATAGTACCAAACCTCCGCAAAAAAGTTGGATGGGACGTATAGGTCAAATCATGAGTAGTGAACCTCAAGATAGAGGAGATTTACTTGAAATTTTGAGAGAAGCTGAAGGAAAGCATCTTCTTGATAAATATGCTTTAGAAATGTTGGAGGGTGTTCTCAATGTTTCTGAGCAACGCGCACGAGATGTTATGGTGCCGCGGAAAAAAATGATCGTACTAAAAAAAGATGCGTTGTTAGCTGATATTTATTCAACTGTTATTGAGTATGGCCACTCTCGTTTTCCTGTTATTGGTGAAGATAAAAGTGAAGTTGTTGGTATTTTATTAGCTAAAGATTTATTGGCTCATGCGCTTAATAATAAAGATATTAAAGTTGAAGAGTTGATGCGCACGCCGACAGTTGTGCCGGAAAGTAAGCGGCTGAATGTGTTATTAAAAGAGTTTCGTGCTAAGCGTAATCATATGGCTATTGTTGTTGATGAATATGGCGCGGTAGCTGGCGTAGTCACCATTGAAGATGTGTTAGAGCAAATTGTCGGTGAAATAGAAGACGAGCATGATTACGCTGATGAGGAATATATAACTAAACGCAATGATAAAGAATATATGGTTCAAGCATTAACGCCATTAGAAGATTTTAATGAGTATTTTTCAACGGATTTTGATACCGAATCGTTTGATACGGTAGGTGGATTTATTGTTGGTCGTTTAGAACATATGCCTAGGAAAGGTGAAAAAGTGGAAGAGGGCCGGTTTCGCTTTGAAGTTATGCGTGCAGATGGTCGTCGGGTGCATTTGCTTAAGTTGAAAATAAAGAGTAAAAATAAAAAATAGTAATTAAGCTAAGTTAAAACTATAGGATGTAGATGATGGGTAATATTCATATAAAGAATAAAGTGACAGCGAGTATTTTGGCAGTATCACTAAGTTTAGCCTTGGTGGGTTGTGAAACTGAAGAGGAAGCCGCAGAAAACCATCTAAAAAGGGGTAAAGAATTACTGGAGAAAGGTGATTTTGCAGCCGCTAAGCTGGAATTAAAAACGGCGAAGCAAGGTAATAAATCGACCGGAGAAACCTATTTTTATTTAGCATTGCTAGATGAAAAGGTCAGAAATTATTATGCAATGCAGGATAATTTAGAGAAGACTCTAAAGTTAGAGCCTGAGCATCAACAAGCGCATATTAAACTGGGTAAGCTGAAGCTGCTGATGGGCGAAGTGGATAAAGCACATGAGCATGCGGATGTTTTATTAGCCAAAAATCCTCAAGATACAGAAGCCTTAGTTTTAAAATCGTCGGCCCTGTTAAGAGAGAGAAAACAGGATGAAGCCTTAGCAATTATTAATTCTATTTTAGAAACAAATGCTG
>CBDVDU010000336.1:0-2324 GCA_965372825.1 uncultured Gammaproteobacteria bacterium
ATTGAACCCGTAATCACTGAATAGGTGGAATAGCTTTAGCTGCGATAGTTATTTTCTCGCGGCTAAGGTTTATTTCACAATAAGGGTAAATATAATTATGAAAATATTCATTACTCTATTAATGGCTGGGATGTTTTATGGCGGTAATTTGTCCGCTGAGCCAGCACAATCTAACTTAGCTCCTGGTTACAGCCCCTTAACTTTTAATGCACCTACAGTCGCGAGCTATAACTTGCCTATTATTGATAAGGCAGCTGATGGCGAAGTGTTGACAACGACTAAACAAACGCGTCATTTACATGAATTAATGGGCGATAAAATAGTCTTACTTAGTTTTATTTATTCTACTTGTAGTGATGTGAATGGTTGTCCATTGGCGACCATGGTTTTTCATAAGATTAAAAGGCGGCTGCAAAAGGAAGCTGAATTAGCAGGAAAATTACGTTTACTGACGTTAAGCTTTAATCCCGAACATGATACGCCAGAAGCAATGGGTAAATATGCGCAAAGTTTTATCAGTGACAAAGTCGATTGGCAATTTCTAACCACGCAATCAGAGCAGAAATTACAGCCGATATTAGACCAGTATCAGCAAAGCATTCAGAAAGTGTATGATGATAAAGGTGAATTTACCGGTACTTTTTCGCATATTTTACGCGTGTATTTGATTGATACCGATAAGCAAGTGCGTAATATTTACAGTGTTTCATTTTTACATGCAGATACCTTAATCAATGATGTTAAAACTTTATTAAGTGAAGCCCATTCACAAAATACCGAAGTAGTGAGCGAAGACAATGCATTGTTTCAAGCAGGCGATAATAAACAGAACTATGCACAGCTGGGTTATCAAACACAGTCGATTGCTTTAAATCAACGTCAGGGAAAGGCGGCTGATTTATATGCGAATACGCAACAAATTCCGCTAGGCTTACCGCCTTTGCCGGTGCCTCAAAATAACCCGATCACAGTTGATAAAATAGCGTTAGGCAGAAAGCTATTTTATGACCGTCGTTTATCACTGAATAATACGTTTTCCTGCGCGATGTGCCATATTCCAGAACAAGGTTTTAGTAGCAATGAAATGGCAACAGCCGTTGGTATAGAAGGGCGTAGCGTTCGGCGCAATAGTCCAACGATTTATAATATTGCTTATGCCACGATGCTGTTTCATGACGGCCGTGAAAATAGCTTAGAGCAGCAAGTCTGGGCACCTTTACTCGCGCATAATGAAATGGCTAATCCTTCTATTGGCTATGTGATTGATAAAATAAAGTCATTAGCTGATTATGGTGGATTGTTTGAGAAAAGCTTTGCTAAAGAGCCGGATATGTTGAATATCGGTCAGGCTATTGCTAGTTATGAGCGCAGTTTGAATTCGGCAAATTCAGCTTTTGATCAGTGGTTTTTTGTCAAAAAAACGAATGCAGTTAATGATGCAGTAAAGCGTGGTTATCAGATTTTTACAGGTAAAGCAGCTTGTAGCGCTTGCCATACCTTGAATAAAAGCTCTGCTTTATTTACCGACAATCAACTACATAATACCGGAATTGGTTATCGTGAATCGATGTATAAAGAACCTGAAAAGCAAATAGTACAAGTTGCCCCCGGTGTTTTTATAGAAGTAGACCGCCAGGATTTATCAGCTATTAGCGAAACTAAAGAGAATGATTTAGGGCGTTACGAAATTACTCAAGATCCTCAGGATAGGTGGAAATATAAAACACCGAGTTTACGAAATATTGCTTTAACCGCACCATATATGCACAATGGTTCCTTATCAAGTTTAGAGGACGTGATTCAATTTTATAATCAGGGCGGTGTGGGCAATGAGACTTTAGACCCTCTCATTCAGCCCTTAAATTTAACAGAAACAGAAATGAGTGAATTAGTTGCATTTCTGCAATCACTAACGGGAAGTAATGTACCTGAGTTGGTTTCAGATGCTTACGCGGCACCTATAGGCAATTAGTTAAGGGAACGAGCATGAAATAATAGAGCGCAGGCTAAAGACCTGCGCCCCAGATAAAATGTACAAGTTAATTCATACTTGAGGAACTTATTTCTCCTTTAGAAACTTACACTGCCTTGCAACCAGAATTTGTTAGTATCTTTAGTTAATCCTGCTTCATATGTTACGTTACCATTGACATTAGCCGCATCATAATAAGCATATTTAGCTAATATTTGATAATGTTTACCAAACTTCTTAGTAATTAAGAAATCATATTCATTACCGTAGTTGATACTGTTTGTCACACTTTGGAAGTTATGATAAACAAATGCCATTTTAATACCCAGCGGCTTTGCGCTCAATGTTGCAT
>CBDVDU010000337.1:0-2322 GCA_965372825.1 uncultured Gammaproteobacteria bacterium
AGGGATATACTGAATAAAACCCTGCGCATATGTACAGGAAGTACGGTAGTAGGGTAACGCAGGAGCAGTTACCGAGGCGAAGCCAGCCTACACACTAACTACTTCTCAACACTATTCTGATGCGCTAATTATAAATATTTAGGCGTATAAAGGCACTATTCGACTCATCTAATGATCCAATTAATCAAAGCTAATCGGCTCATAAAAATTATTAATTTTTAGCTATATATTCCCGATCGGGTAAATAATATTGTATTTCTTGATATTTTCTTCTATTATTCCCTAACGGGATTAATTTAAAGAGATGTTAGTATAAATGAGCAATTTATTACCGAACGGGAAGATAGGGTCGCCACGTAACATTGGGGAGCTGGTGCGAATATCACGCAAAAATCAGGGGGCAACTCAAGCTGAGTTCGCCTCATTATGTGGTGTTGGTGTGCGATTTATATCTGAACTAGAAAACGGCAAATCAACGGTACAAGTCGGGAAGTTGCTCCAGGTACTTAAATGTCTAGGGTTAGAAATGACTATTAACCCACGTGGCTGGAATCAACACTAGACAAGTTTTCCGCTAGAACGGTATCACCAGGATAATATAATGAGCACGATACTCAATGTTTACCTCAAAAGTGAAAAAATCGGTCGATTACAACTCGATGATTCGCGCCGATTTATATTCAGCTACGATAAAGACTGGTTGCAGCTAGAAACAGCCATACCCTTATCAATATCGCTTCCACTACAGCAAGAGCCTTTTCAGGATGATTATGCAAGACCGTTTTTTTCTAACCTGCTACCAGAATCTGAATTACGTCGAGTCATCGCACGTAAATTAGGCTTATCCGAAAGCAACGATTTCGCATTACTTGAAGCAGTAGGAGGCGAATGTGCCGGCGCTGTTAGCCTGTTGCCTGAAGGCACGAGGCCGACTGGAGAGCAAAGCTATCGAGCGCTCACCGATGATCAGCTCAATGAATTAGTCAATGAGTTACCTAAACGACCGCTATTAGCAGGAGAGGAAGGGTTTCGCCTATCGTTAGCAGGTGCCCAGAACAAACTGCCTGTTTACTACCAGCAAAGCGGTGTGGTGAGTTTGCCTATTGGTGAAGCCGCGAGCAGTCATATTTTAAAGCCCCCAATGGAGCATTATTCGCATACGGTTGAAAATGAAGCCTTTTGTATGCAGTTAGCGTCAGACATTGGATTAATGGTGCCATGTGTAGAAATATTGCATAAACAAGAAAGTTTATACCTAATAGAACGTTATGATCGTGTGTCAGTAGACGATGGCCAGTTACTAAGAAACCATCAAGAAGACTTTTGTCAGGCATTGGGCGTGGCACCTGATCAAAAATACGAAAAAGAGGGCGGTCCTGGCTTGCCGCAGTGCTTCACATTAGTCCGTGAAAAAAGTATCCTGCCGACACAAGATGTTAGTCGATTATTGGATTGGGTGATTTTTAATTACCTGATCGGAAATGCTGATGCACACGCTAAAAACATATCATTGCTACTAACGCCGCAAGGTCCGCAGTTAGCGCCATTTTACGATCTAATGTGTACCACCATCTATGACGGTTTAACCGATAGGCTGGCGATGAAAATTGGTGGCAAAGATAAGCCCGATTGGATCATTGAAAGATACTGGCAAGTTTTTGCTGATGACATTGAAGTCAATTATAAACTGGTAAGAAACCGATTAGCTTATATGAAAGAGGCTTTACGTGATGTGGCACCCGCGACCAGAAGCACTTTCGTGGAAAAACATGGTGAATGTGAGATCTATGAGGAAATACTAGAAATAATTGAAGCCAGGGCCAAGAAAGTTACGACTATTTTATCCTCTGAAAAGTAAGAGTGGACTGTAGGCTAGTAGCCGAGAACGATGATCTTAACGGGTTTTTAGCTGACATCATAACGGCAGTGGGGTATGGTTTACTTTTGGCTCTAAATTAACATTAATAAACAACAAGATAACCTGTTTTTGCACAATAACATTAGCAACGTTATTGTGAAGAAATAGCTAAATTTAATCGATTTTTAGCGTCTTTCAGCATTGCTTCAGACTCTGAAATCAATTTAATACGATTGCGCCTGGCTTCAATAATTGCCATACGAACTATCTTTTGTCCTACGGGTCATCAGTAAAAAACACTCATGCTAAATTTGTTCCATACAAATTAAATCCGGCCATAGGTTCTATGTTTAAAATCAAATAGATATATTGATCTTCTAGAATAACAAACACATATTTTCTATACCTTGCCGCATCATCTATATATGCAATAACATATTTGCAATATTAATTATATGTAATAG
>CBDVDU010000338.1:0-2301 GCA_965372825.1 uncultured Gammaproteobacteria bacterium
ATAATCAGCCTCTAACTCATCAAGCGTATATTTTCCAGCATAACCATAAGATACTGCAGCGGTTTTAAATTCTGCGCGTTTACCTGCCTGTATATCATTAATGGAATCACCGACCATTAAACATTGCGTCACATCCGCAGAGAAAAATTTCGCACCTTCCAACAAGGGCAGGGGGTCAGGTTTCATCACAGGATAACTATCGCCCGAAGCGATAAACTGAAAATAATCTTTTAGCCCTAACTGCTCTAATAAAGGCAGAGTAAATTTTTCGGGTTTATTAGTTACACAAGCCATACTTATGCCAGCAATTTTAAGTGCGTCTAAACCTTCTATTACTCCAAGGTATAACTCACTTTTATCACACACGTTAGCGCTATAAAACTGATCAAATAGGCTGATAGCTTGAGCTAATTTTTGGGGGACTTCAGTAGGTTCTAAAATACCCGTTAAAGCGCGCTTAATTAACATTTCCGCACCATTACCGACCCATTGACGCACTTGGTCTTCGGTATAGGTCGCTTGCTGCAAAGCAGCTAACATCTTATTAATTGCTATCGCGATATCTGGAACGGAATCAACCAAAGTACCATCAAGATCAAAAACAATCAGTTCAGGGTTAAAATGTTTCATATTTAATACGCTATCACTTCATTGCGGACGACAAATTCCACATGGGCAAGAAAATACCCAATGCTAAAACCAACACCATTGCACCAATCACTGATAATAAAATAGGCTCTATCGCAGTGGCTAAATTTTTCACTTCCGCATCGACTTCAGACTCATAAAAATCAGCCACTTCAAGCAGCATATCACTGATATTACCTGTTTCTTCACCGACCATAATCATCTGAATAACGAGGGCAGGGAAGAGCTGTGTCGCCATCGCCATACGACTAATGGTGTCACCTCGCTCAATACCAATAGCCATTTGCTTTAGCTTAGAACCCACGAAAGTATTGCCCACGGCACCAGCAACAATATTAATACCGGAAATCAAAGGGACTCCTGAACTAAGAATCATCGCAAATGAACGTGAAAAACGCTCCATCGTTGCACGCGAAATAATTGACCCTATAATCGGGATATGCAATATAAACTGATCCCAGCGCAAACGCCCCGCAACACTCTTAATATAGGCTTTAAAGGCAACGATAGAAACAACAATAGTTCCTAATATATACGGCCAATAAGCGACTGAAAAATCAGAGGTATTAATTAATAAAGTGGTTTGCCAAGGTAGTTCTGCATTTATTTTATCAAATACGCCTTTAAAAGCAGGAATCACATAAATATTAACAATTGCCAACGCAACACCGATAGCGCCGATAACCATGATTGGATAGCGTACCGCTGATTTTATGCGACTTTGGGTTTCTTTTTCACGCTCTAAATATTGTGAAATTTGGTAAAAAGCCTGGTCGACTGAACCTGACGACTCGCCCACGGCAATGATACTTCGGAACAATGTATCAAAAATCCGCGGGTGTTTACCAAAAGCCTGACTTAATGACTGGCCAGCTTCTAATGACTTGGTAATCTCACCTAAAGCACTAGCCAATGCCTTATTTCGTGTCGATGTTTTTAAGCTTTGGATAGCTCTGATAATTGGCACACCCGCCTTGCTTAAGCTGTACATTTGCCGAGTAAATAAAATCAAATCGGTCAAACCTAAAGCATTCATTGCCTGCCACTGATTAAAGTCCTCCATAACATCAGTATTAATCACCGCTTTCTGTATCGATACTGGCGTCATGCCTCGACTAGCCAACACTTTTGCTGCAACCACTTGAGATTCTGCCTCAACCAGACCTTCAATACTTTTCCCAAGCTCGTTACGTGCTTTATATGAAAATTGCGGCATAAGTCTAAATAAACTAAATCATTGAACACGGTTATTGAATATCTGGATTATGCAGATAGCTCTTATAAATTAATTTACCCCACCTTCAGCAAGATGCTTAGGCTCTAAAATTTTCTCTAACTCCGAACGAGAAATATCCGTCATTTCCTCAGCGACATCAATAATTGGTCGGCCTTGTTTATAAGCGGATTTGGCAATTTTTGCAGCTTGCTCATAGCCAATAATTGGATTTAACGCAGTCACTAAAATTGGGTTTCTCGTTAATGCCTGTTGTAAATTATCCTCACGTACCTTGAAATCAGCAATTGCAGTATCAGCCAACGCAAGACTCACCTGACTGATAATTTCAATACTTTGTAAAATATTATAAGCAATCACTGGCAACATAACATTTAACTGAAAAGTACCGGATTGGCCGGCAATCGTAATTGTCGCAT
>CBDVDU010000339.1:0-2291 GCA_965372825.1 uncultured Gammaproteobacteria bacterium
GTTTATGATTTAGAGCCTTTGGGGGATGCTGAATTTAAGTTTCAAGTTGAGCCTGAAACGGGTATTTATCAAATTTTAGTCACTCAATTAAGGCTTACATTAAAGCATGGGGACAAACGGCGAATTACGTTAGAGGCTGATACTAAAAATAACCCTCTAGCGGTTTATGATTTATTAGCTGAACTTAGTCTTCCTGATTTTTTTGTCACCCAAACCCGTGTTAAAGTCATTTTTGAACCCAAAGCAGGCGAACGCGCCAAAACACGTACCTTTAATATTACTTACCCTAATTCTTGTGCGCTGGGGCATGATGGTAATGATTTAATTATTCGTAAGATGTTAGAAAAGTCTGGGATAGAGCCTCAACCTTAATAATAAAGAAGCTGACCATGACTAACAATGATGTATTAGCAGGGTTATTAGTTGCTTTACGCGCCCATAATAAGCCGCTAATCGTTAGCAGGGATTCTGTTCATCAATGGCCTGATGATCTATTAGACACACTTTTAGAACTTGGCTTTCTTACCCCTATTGCTTCTGCACAGTCTATTGAGTGCCTTACGTGTGAAAACCGTTGCTTTATGGACGTTATCACCCTACCCCATGATAACCGTGCTTTTATTGTCTGTGATGATGAGGTTATGCAAAGTCAGGTTGGGCGTATTGCTATTCCACTTGAACGGTTAAAACAATGGCACTACAGTGTTAAACAATTAGCTCAAGTGATTGCTGAGTTATTGGGTTTGAAAGATACAATTAAGTTTTCAGCTGATCAACCCATTATTAAGCTGGGTATGCTGAAAGGCTTAAAGGGTCGGCGTTGGTTGACGTTGAATACTTTAACCTTATCGCTTGAGGTTAATAAACACACCATTGCTGTTGATGATGTTTTATATTTTGAGGATGGGCAGTTAATGATTGATCATGCTTGTATTGATGGTTTGCTTAACAGTGAGCCATTGAACCAAGGTAAAGCCTATATTCCGTCTATCAATAAGCGAGAAGCTAAAAAACTTGAAACACAGGCTATGTATCAGGATTGGAAGGATGCTTATATAGTAGTTAGTCAATCTCACCCTGATAAATCTAAAAGCTGGTGTTCTTTACAAATAGCTAAAATGGATATTGCCAAGGATAAAGATGCTGAAACTATCCGTAAAAATATGATTTAGTAAAAAGTTGGGCGGAATTTTTTCGCCCAATTCGAAGAGCTATAAGGTATTGTTTTAGCTTTACAAATCCCCCTTACCTTTCTTAATTTAATTTATTAAACCCTTTAAAAATACTCTTATATTTTATTCAAAGCACTGTAATTATTGGGTTAGCCCGTTTTAGTTGGGCGATAAGCCCATTTTTATCGCCCAAATCGCCCAGATAAGCTTGCTCTCGAAGTTTCCATTAACTAACTAAGAGATTTAAGTATGTCACATAAAATACTAAGACTTCCCACTGTTAAAGACTTAACAGGTCTATCCCGTAGCACTATTTATCTACGCATTTCTAAAAATGAATTTCCAGCTCCTATCTCTTTAGGCGGTAGAGCCGTTGGCTGGGTGGAGGTCGATATTAATAATTGGCTGGCTGAAAAAATTGAAGCTAGTCGTAAGGCTCAGTAATGGCTAAGCGACTTAATCCTAATCTTGCAAAAATCCATCGTAATTATACGGTGGAGGAAGTGGCTAATTTATTTTCTGTGCATAAAAATACTGTGCGTGCATGGATTAAAAGTGGATTAGCTACTAATGATGATAAACGCCCTGTTTTAATTTTAGGGACTGAATTAAAAAATTATTTGCAGGCAAAAAGACAAAGCAATAAACACAAATGTCGCCCGTTTGAAATTTATTGCGTGCGTTGTCGAGTACCTCAATTACCTGCTGAAAATATGGTTGATTTTGAGCTGGTTAATCTTACTTCTGGTCGCTTAATAGGGTTATGTCCTAAATGTGGCTGTATCATCAATAAGTTCTTCTCTATCGCTAAATTAGACCAAATTAAGGATAAATTAGACATCACATTACCGAAGGCACTGAAACACATAGACGAGAGTGTTAGTCCCCCCCTAAACAGTGACTTTAAAAAGTGAGTTAAAACCATGATAAAACACAATGCAAATAATGAACGTATCAAGCGTCAATACTTTATATTTCTTAAAGAAGCCAAGCGACAAAATGAAGCTTCTGTTGATGCGGTTGCTAAGTCGGTGAGCCGTTTTGAATCTTATACTAAATTTAAAGATTTTAAGGCATTTCATTTTAAGCAAGCGGTGGGATTTAAAAATCATCTTGCCC
>CBDVDU010000340.1:0-2277 GCA_965372825.1 uncultured Gammaproteobacteria bacterium
GGGGATACCAAACTACCGGTTATTTTGCCCCGACTAGCCGCCATGGTAGCTCGGATGATTTCCGTTATTTTATTGATTATTGTCATCAACATAATATTGGCGTTCTGCTTGACTGGGTACCTGCCCACTTCCCTAAAGACGAATTCGCCTTAGCTCGCTTTGATGGTAGCGCTCTTTATGAGCACGAAGATCCACGCAAAGGTGAGCATCGTGACTGGGGGACGTTGATCTATAACTACGACCGTAATGAAGTTAAAAACTTCTTATTATCCAGTGCTTATTTCTGGTTAGAAGAATTTCATTTAGACGGTTTACGCGTTGATGCCGTTGCCTCAATGCTTTATCTTGATTATTCGCGCGAAGAAGATGATTGGGTACCAAATCAGTATGGTGGCAATGAAAACCTAGAAGCAATTGATTTTTTACGTGAATTGAATACCGTGACTCACGAGCAACACCCTGGCACCGTTGTTATTGCTGAAGAATCAACCTCCTGGCCACAAGTAACTCGTCCTACATGGACGGGTGGATTAGGTTTTTCTATGAAGTGGAACATGGGCTGGATGCACGATATGTTGTCTTATATGCAGCAAGATCCTATTCATCGCCGCCACCATCATGACCAGTTAACTTTCGGTATGCTCTATGCTTTTACCGAAAATTTCATGTTACCTTTTTCACATGATGAAGTGGTTCATGGTAAAGGTTCTATGCTAAATAAAATGCCGGGCGACGAATGGCAGAAATTCGCCAACTTGCGTTTGCTTTATACCTTTATGTTTACTTACCCAGGTAAGAAATTACTGTTTATGGGCTGTGATATTGCACAGGGAGCTGAGTGGAATTTCAACCAAGCATTAGATTGGTATGTTTTAGATTACTCATACCATAAGGGCATACAAACTTTAGTCAAAGACTTAAATAAAATGTATGTCAAACATCCGGCATTGTTCCAACATGATTTTGATAATCAAGGTTTCGAATGGATTGACTGTCATGATGTTGAACAATCCATTATTAGCTTTACGCGTAAAACTGAAGAAGAAACTTTAATAGTGATATTAAATTTCACTCCTATACCAAGAGAAAACTATCGTATTGGCGTCCCAAGAGCAGGTACTTATCATGAGATTTTTAATTCTGATTCTGAGTATTATGCGGGAAGTAACTCTGGTAACGGCTACATCGTGTCTGAAGATACGCCTTGGATGAACCAAGATCAATCAGTCAATTTAACCATTCCCCCTTTAGCAGGCATCGTCTTAAAACTGTAGTTATGAAAAAAATTCTTTTTGTTACTAGTGAAGTACACCCACTGATTAAAACTGGCGGTTTAGCCGATGTTGCAGGGAGCTTACCCATTGCAATATCAGAGTTAGGTCAAGATATTCATATTATTATACCTAAATATCATGGCATTAAATTGACCGAGGAACCACAATATCGCAGCACTGTTAGGGTTAATAATCGTGATGTAAATATCTTCGAAACACAATTACCTAATAGTAGTGTTATCGTTTGGTTAGTGGATTGTCCAGAGTATTTTGCTACTCCAGGTAATCCTTACACTGATGAGTTTGGTAATGCTTGGGCTAATAGCGCAGAGAAATTTGCATTATTCTGCCGTGTAGCCGTTGAAGTCGCACAAAATCGGGCTTATTTAGACTGGAAAGCCGATATTGTGCATTGTAATGATTGGCAAAGCGGTTTAGTGCCTGCCTTATTAACACTAGAACCTCTACGCCCTTCTACTGTATTTACCATACATAATATGGCTTACCAAGGCATCTTTCCACAAGAGACTTTTCATGCCTTAGGTTTACCCGGACAATTATGGCAGCCTTCTGCCCTGGAATATCATGACATGCTGTCCTTTATTAAAGGCGGTATTTCTTGTGCGGACCATATCACGACAGTCAGTCCTAACTATGCACTGGAAATTCAAACCGCTGATTTTGGTTATGGTTTGGAAGGACTATTACACCATCGTGAACATGACCTTAACGGCATTATCAATGGGATTGATTTAGATCAATGGAATCCAGCAATCGATAAACGTATAGCGCAAACGTTTACCGCTGAGACTTTGACGAAAAAGGCGCTAAATAAAACGGCAATACAGCAGAAACTATCTTTACCGGAAGACCCAACTATCCCGATGATCAGTCTTATTAGTCGTTTAGTGGATCAAAAAGGTATTGATTTAGTTATTAAATGTTTAGAAAGCTTAGTTCAGTACCCGCTGCAATTTGTTTTATTAGGTACGGGCAATAAAAG
>CBDVDU010000341.1:0-2262 GCA_965372825.1 uncultured Gammaproteobacteria bacterium
ATCATAATTTCCAAATTGATAAACCAGGGAAAGATAGCTTTCGCTTGCGTGAAGCAGGAGCAACGCCTGTCATGCTAGTTTCAAGCCATAGACGCGCTATTATTACCGAATTTTCTAACCCACAAGAACCTGTATTAAACGAGCAGCTTAGTCATTTCGACCAATCTTGTTTAGATTTAATTTTAGTTGAAGGCTTTAAGCGTGAAAAGTTCCCAAAAATTGAATTGCACCGTCCCAGCCTAGAAAAACCACTACGCTATATCGATGATCATTCAATCATTGCTATTGCCTCCGACCAAACACTTACTCTTAAACGCGAATTAGTGCAAATGGACTTAAATAATATCCCTCAAATGACACATTTTATTATGCATACGTTTTTGCAAAACCATGACTGATCAGTGCTATTCTAATTCATTAATTAGCATTAATGAGGCCTTAGAAAATATTCACGCGGCGCTTTCACCCATTAAAGGCGAAGAAACCGTTAATTTACATGAGGCTTTAGGGCGTATATTAGCTCAATCCTGTATTGCGCCCTTTCATCTTCCGGCTTTTCCTAATTCATCTATGGATGGTTATGCGTTTAACAGTGATGATATAAAAAGTACGCCTTTTAATTTAGAACAAGTTGGCATTTCTTGGGCGGGTAAGCCTTTTACTGGTGAATTATCAGCGGGACAATGTCTGCGCATTTTTACTGGCGCTGTTGTACCTGCTGGAGCTGATAGCGTGATTATGCAAGAACAAGTCACCGTCAGTGAACAAATTATTCATTTCCCTGACAATACGCAAGAAAAACAAAATATTCGTTATATCGGCGAGGATGTTCAACAAGACGATTGCTTATTAGCGGCTCCCAAGCAATTATCGGCTATTGATCTAGGCTTACTAGCTTCTGCCGGCATTTATGAAATACGCGTCAAACGCAAAATCCGCATCGCTTTCTTTTCTACAGGTGATGAACTCAGTGCTATTGGCAGCTCTTTAGCCGCTGGACAAATCTACGACAGTAATCGCTATACCTTAACTGCCCTATTAAATAACCCTTGCTATGCTATCACTGATTTAGGCGTTATTAAAGATGATAAAGCTCGTATACATGCTTGTTTATTAGCCGCTACAAAAAGCAATGATGTGATTATCAGTACCGGAGGGGCTTCTGTCGGTGATGCCGATTTTATTAAAGAAATTTTAGATGAAATAGGTCAGGTGAATTTCTGGAAATTGGCGATTAAACCAGGAAAACCTTTAGCATTTGGGCGTATTCAAGCCTGTCACTTTTTTGGTTTACCTGGTAATCCGATCTCAGTCATTGCGACTTTTCAGCAAATCGTAACGCCCGCTTTACGCCAATTAAGCAGCTTAACTAATAATACGCCACTACGCTTTAAAGCGGTATGTCAAAGCCAGTTACGCAAGCAAGCAGGACGGCAAGAGTTTCAGCGCGGAATTTTGAACCAAACAGAATCCGGGGAATTTGAAGTTATCTCTGCAGGTAAGCAAGGCTCTAATATATTAAGCGCCAGTAGTCGTGCGAATTGTTATATAGTCTTAGCACGCGAACAAACGAATGTGAAAGCTGGAACTGAAGTTCTGGTCGAACCCTTTAGTTTATTTTTATAATCCACCGAGGAATCATTATGCTCACTATTAATCAATCAGCACCTAATTTCTCACTGTATGATGCTCATGAGGCTTTGCATAAGCTAGATGATTATAAAAGTCACTGGCTAGTTATTTACTTTTACCCTAAAGATAATACGCCTGGCTGCACTAAAGAGGCTTGCGCATTACGTGACGATAGCTCAAAATTTGAAGCTTTAAAGACTAAAATCGTTGGTATTAGTACCGACAGCAGTAAAAGCCATCTTAACTTTAGCCAAAAACAAAACTTAACATTTACTCTGCTCGCTGATCCTAAAGGTGAAGTAAGTAAAGCTTATGGGGCATTATTCAAACTAGGTCCAATCAAAGTCAGTAAGCGCCATAGCTTTATCATTAACCCTAATGGAAAAGTTGCAAAAATTTATCGTTCAGTTTCGCCAAGTACACATAGCCAAGAACTCATCGATGATTTAAAGCAATTACAGGCTGAATTTAAGGGCTAATAAGAAAACACTCAGAGAGTAAACTGTCAAAATTAACCGTTGCCTACGTACTTCGCTAGTTTAGGAAAATCTTATTTTTCCACGCTCGTTTCCAAGCTCTGCTTGGGAATGCATGGACGAACAGCTCTGCTGTGAGAGGGGTCGGTAAGCA
>CBDVDU010000342.1:0-2261 GCA_965372825.1 uncultured Gammaproteobacteria bacterium
TTTGCCCATGAATAATGAGAACTTACAACAAATTAGGCTAATTTAATGAAAACTTTGATGAATTATCTATGTATTGTCTTTCTATTGATGGTGAGCTGCAATATTTATGCGGCTCCCGTCAATATTAGCCAGCAACAGGCGGTTAGTATTGCTCAGCAAGTTAATGTAGGACGAGTGTTGGGCGTAAAGCGCAAAGGCAATACATATCGAGTAAAAATATTGCTCAAGAATGGCGAAGTAAAAATCACTCAGGTTGATGTCAATAGTGGAAAAATAAAATAAGGGCTGAATGATGCGCATATTGCTGGTTGAGGATGACCCTGATTTACAAGCTCATATTAAGCACAGTTTAGAAAAAGAAAGTTATATAGTCGATGCCAGTGGTGATGGTAATGAAGGCTATTTTTTTGCCACCGAATATCCTGTTGATGCTGCGATTATTGATCTAGGTTTGCCGGGAATGAGTGGTATAGAAATTATTCAAACACTACGCAAGCAAGGCTCGGTATTACCTATACTAATATTAACGGCGCGTAGTCGATGGCAAGAAAAAGTAGAAGGGCTAGAAGCAGGAGCGGATGATTATTTGGTTAAGCCATTTCAAATGGAAGAGCTCATTGCAAGACTAAAAGCCCTGTTACGCCGTTCGGCGGGTTCGGCAACTTCAGAGCTTATTTGCCAAGGGCTAAAATTAAATGCATCCACAGAACAAGCCTGGTTAAACAATGAATTATTAGACGTAACGGCTTTTGAATATCGCATGCTAGATTATTTAATGCGCCACGCTAACGAAGCGGTTTCTAAAACGCGTCTCGCAGATTATTTGTATCCGCACGATAATGATCGAGACAGTAACGTGATTGAAGTGCTAATCGGACGTTTGCGTAAAAAACTGGACCCAGACGGTCAGCTGAAGCCGATTGAAACTTTGCGTAATCGCGGTTATCGTTTTACGCTTTACGATCAGCAATAACATGTCTCTTACTACGCGAATTAACTTAAGTGCTGCTTTAGTCTTGCTCAGCTTTATTTGTCTGACTGCGTTTACCCTGGAGCGGGCTTTTTTTGAAAGCACGGAAAGCGCTCTACGCGACACGATGAGTAGCCAGCTATTTGCCCTGATGGCTGCCGCTGAAATTGAAAATCAGCAAGTGATTATGCCTTCAAACGAGTTGGATGCCTTATTAGGTCTACCGGCTTCTGGTATTTATGCGACGATCAGTAATCCTACTGGCAATATTTCATGGCAATCATCCTCGACACTTGGTATTGCGCTACCTAAAGCCCCTCTATTAAAGCAAGGCGAAAAAACTTTTAACAAAGTCTATGTTGATGATAAAGGTTTTTATCGTACCGCATACACAGTGCTTTGGCCGACTCAGGCAGAAAGTGTCGAATTGACCTTTAGCGTGATTACAGATTTGCGCTCCTTTGATAAGCAAATTAATCGCTACCGTATCTCCTTATGGGGCTGGCTTAGCGCGATGGCAGTTTTGTTATTATGTAGCCAAGCCATTATTTTGCGCTGGGGGCTTTCGCCTTTACGTAAAGTAGGGCGGGAACTTAACCGTATTGAAACAGGCAAGCAGCAGCAGATTGAGGCGCAGTATCCACAAGAGATTGAGCGCCTGACTGATAATATTAATCTTCTTTTAGAGCAAGAGAGACAACAAAAAATACGTTATCGTGATGCGATGGGTAATTTAGCACATAGCTTAAAAACTCCGCTGGCTGTCTTGCAGGTGAGTTTGCAGGCAGGAGCTGGACAGGAACAAGATAAGCTTACTATGCAGGAACAACTGAATAGAATGGATGCGATTGTAAAATATCAATTGCAATGGGCGGTAACGTCAGCAGATACCAACTTGAGTGCGAAGGTTAACCTATTGTCTACTATTGATCGTTTGCTAAATTCACTGCAAAAAGTCTATGCCGATAAAGCTATCAGCGTGCAAGTTGTTGTCGATAGTGAATTGCAATTTCGAGGGGATGAAGGCGACTTAATGGAGGTGCTAGGAAATTTATTAGAAAATGCTTTTAAATGGACTAGGGAAAATATAACTATCAAGGCTGAACAAAGAGAAAATCACCTATTCATAAGTATTGATGATGACGGCGTAGGGTTAGCACCAGAAAAAGTAGATGAACTATTGCAGCGTGGTGTGCGTGCCGATCAATCAACGGCTGGGCATGGCATAGGGCTGTCTATTGTAAAGAATATTGTGCAAGCTTACGGTGGTGAGTTAAAGCTATCAAAAAGT
>CBDVDU010000343.1:0-2256 GCA_965372825.1 uncultured Gammaproteobacteria bacterium
AAAGCCTTGATTTTATTCTCCTCACCCCAACCCTCTCCAGCAGGAGAGGGAGCTAGCCTGACTTGCAACTCATTGTATTTTAATATCAAAAAGTTGTGTAAATACCTATGCCCACAGGGACGACAGTTAACGTAAGTATTTTCTAGGTGCTTTTCTTAAAAAACGCTCACTAAAAATCTCGTCCGGTAAACCTACATCATATTCAACTTTACTATATTCCATGACGGTATTGCCACCTGTTTTCAGGTTTTTGGCTTCTGATTTTGTAATGGTTGGGTAGCCATTAATAGTATCGACAGCTAAAGCTGTATAAGTTTTATATTTCTCACCTTGTTTGTCATAGTATTCAGTCGAAATCGGTAAGAAGGTTGTTTTATGGATATACATGACATATTTTGAAAATTCTACATCATCAGCGTTAACAGGGGTATTTTCAACAATATAATAATTGTCATCAGTACCGATTAAAGCATGCTTATCCGCGCTTAAACTACGACCAGAAACGTCTTCATAAAGAAAGTCAGAACCAACAAAGCTGGTGCGTTTGTCTGAAGCAGCGATACGCTTAACTAAATCTAGTGCAGGTAAGTATAACCAACGGTCATCATTTGTCGTGATTTTCTTTAACACCAGAAACACCATTTTGTTTACGTCCGCCGGGCGGCTGAAGTAAACATACATTTTTTGATCGCCTTCATAGGCGCGGCTAGTCACATCGTCCGATGTTGGTACGTCTTTACGTAAAATTATAAATTCGCGTGTACGGGTACGATTTTGTGCGTCGCTGATGGTCATTTTGACTTTAGCTTTACCATCTTGCCCCTGGTAATAGCTGGTGTAGTTAGTGTGATGAATAATATCTTCAACACTAGGTGCTTCAGCAAAAACAGCGCTACAAGCTAGCACTGTGCTAATACCTAAGCATAATTGTTTAAAGGTCATAAGTATCTCCTGTTGATACAGATTAGAGCATGAGTAAAAAATGTTAAATAAAGCTAACATACAAATCGTAGGGCGGACTTTAGTCCGCTAATACCGAGGAGTTTATCAGCCTGAGCGGACTAAAGTCCGCCCTACATCTTAATGATAAATATTAATTAAATAACCGTTATGCAGTTTTAGTTAGGTTTTTAAAAAACAGCTTTGGCATTAGCGTAATCAATGCCGGTAATATTAACAATGAACTCACGCCTGCCATAAAAAGAATGGCAGCAATAAATACACCGACCGTTTGATAGGGCACTAAAGGCGCAGCTAATAACGGTAAAAATCCAACGCCGACGACAATCGCATTACGTGAAATGGCCATCGCAGGCTCGCTGAATAATGGTTCAATCGCCGCTTCCCACGAGCCATAACGCGCTGTATATTCACGAGCACGACTTAAAAAGTGAATCGCATAGTCTACCGCTAAACCGATACTGAGTGAGCTCAATACTGCAACAGGCATATCATAATCTTTACCAATTAAACCAATGATGCCGTAGATTAAACCCACCGTTACGGTTAATGGGATCATAGATAATAAACCCCAGGCAAAAGACCTGAATAATAAAACCATCATCAATAATACAACAAGAAAGCTGCCTGCGAATGATTCCAGCATACCCTTTACCATTTTGTCTTGCCAAACGACATTGATATGCGTTAAACCAAACCAATTGGTTTGTAGATTATAAGGCATAGGATGGCTGGCAATATATTGCGCCACTTCTTTCTCGACAAATGCCATATCCTGGTTATCACCACTTTTTAGCTGCACCCAAAGACTGGTTTTACGGTAATCAGGAGTAACAAAATGCCATAAATCATGGGGTCTGTGGCTGTTTTGGTAAGTGATTAAGGTTTGTGCAACCGCATTAGACGAATCAGGAATTCTGAACTCTTCTGTTTTACCTAGCAATAATTCTCTATGTACCGTTTTTACCACATCCGAAAGGCTGTTGGATTTACCCACGACATCTAGGCTGTTTATAAAACCTTGTAAGTCGGCTAAATACGTTAAGGCTTCCGGTTGTTTGAAAATTTCATTGAGCTGACGTTCTCTATCTACAAATAGCTGGGCTTGATCCCAAGTATCAAATTCATCATCAGCTGAATTATCCATACCTTTATTAATTGCATTATTTAAAGCAAGCTCAAGGCTGGCTTTATCGCCTGTATACTCTGTTATAGCTGTTTGCACAGTGCCAAAAATTTGCTCGGCGTGTGCATATTCATCGTTAATAGCCTCTTGTTGTGCTTGTGCTAAGCGCG
>CBDVDU010000344.1:0-2254 GCA_965372825.1 uncultured Gammaproteobacteria bacterium
AAACAATAACATCCTGATATTTTTTTCAAATTCTTACTAATGGCAATATCTTCCATTAATGCAATATCAGGAAAACAACCAACTTCATGAAATGCGGAACGTGTTACAAAAATGACTTGATCACCTGTCGCTATCCCTGTTAAACGCGAACGCCAGCTCATCATTGCTGCAACAACTTTCAACATAGGGCTCTCGCCTATTAATTGCATATCAAAACGCCCCCATTGCGCGCCACTATTTATGGCATGCTGAATAAGATCTAGGGAATTTCTAGGCAAAAAAGTATCCGCATGCAAAAAAATCAACACACCCGTCGATGCCTTTTGCGCACCTGCATTCATTTGTACTGCTCGCCCCTTAGGAACTGTAATAAATACATCAACCAGCGGTAAGGAAATCTCTCTAGTATCATCAGTACTTCCACCATCAGCAATAATCAACTGACACTCCGCCCTTAACGCTTGCAGTGCCAGCAGGCATTCTCTTATGCCGGACGCTTCATTTAAGGTGGGAATGATAATGCTATATTTTTGCATTTCAAAACCGAGTATACATACTCGCTTGGTAACGGAATCTTTTAGCTATCCAATAATCCAAGCTTAGGTAACGACCAGCACCCACAAAAATCAACATTAACAACATAATCGCGTAAGTAACAGCAAACTCAATACCATTATTTAAAACCACAAAACTACCCTGCTCTGTGAGCCAATCATAATTACCGTATTGCTGAAGAATCTCCTTAGCTCGACTTAATCGCTCTGCGGCAGCTATTGTCCTATCTGTAGCAAAAAAGCCACTCCCTTCAGAAACAGCCAACCAACCATTAGGTAAATGCACAGTACAAGCTGCAACAATCATAGTGATAAACAAAGGAATAGAAATCCAGCGTACCGCAAAACCAAGCAATAAAAACACAGCACCGACAAGCTCAGTTCCAGTCACTAACCCAGCCATAAGAGTAGGAAATGGCAAACCCAAACCCCATTCAGCATTACCAAACCAAGCGACTGTATTATCAAAGCCAGCATATTTATGCATGCCTGCCATCCACATAATAGGAACCAAATACAGCCTCAATGCCAAAGGCCCTAAAAAATCAAAGGCACGAGTTAGATCCAAATAATCATGTAATTTATTTAAAAAGTTAATCATTTTTATTATTCACAAATAAACACTAAATACTGCCTTTAGGTCTCAGGACGATATTGCAGTTGCACGCCTTGTAAAAAATTACGCAAAATCTGATCTTTGCATTCACGATAATTTTTATGCCCTGACTTACGAAAAAATGCACTCAACTCATGCTTACTCATCGAAAAATCAGCCAAAGTCATCAACTGCAAAATATCTTCATCTTTAAGATCTAAAGCTATTTTCAACTTTCTAAAAATAATATTATTAGTCAATTGTTTTTCTATTTCAGGTTGCACGTCCTCTCTTTTACCGCGTTTATCATTAATTAAACCATTCAAAAAGATAGCCATTTGCTCATCTTTACAAGCCCGATAATCAAGGTCATCATCTTTTTTCAGCCAATTAACCACCTGCTCCCTTGTTACTTCACAATCAGCCAAAGCAAATATAGCAATCATTTTGGAATCATCAAAATCAAAAGTGTAGCGAATACGGCGTAAAATATCGTTATTAGTCATAAGTAAGCTCTAAATTAAACGGTTGTTATAACATAAGAGACAAATATACCGGTGATTTTTTCAAGAATAATAGCAAGTGGAAAGCCTAAAATGCCCCCCCGCGCTTAAAGCAATTCTCCTGATTACGGTGTATAATTTCCCAGAATAATTACACCCAAATTAACAGGAATAATATCCATGAGTAATGTT
This sequence comes from uncultured Gammaproteobacteria bacterium, assembly GCA_965372825.1. Classification (GTDB taxonomy): domain Bacteria; phylum Pseudomonadota; class Gammaproteobacteria; order Methylococcales; family Methylomonadaceae; genus Methyloprofundus. The sequence continues at coordinate 1,845 of CBDVDU010000344.1, forward strand.
TTTAGTTTCACCGGCACTATTGGTAGAGATGCTGAAGTAAGATCAACCCCAAGCGGACAAACAGTATTAAATGTAACGGTAGCAAACAATGTTGGTTTTGGTGATAGACAACAAACAATCTGGATTAGAGTTGCCTTATGGGGACGACGCGCAGAAGGCTCATTCCCTAGTTACTTAAAAAAAGGCCAACAAGTTTTTGTTTCAGGCGAGTTATCTCAAAACGAATACCAAGCACAAGACGGCACAACTAAAACTAGCTTAGAACTGAATGCCAGCATTCTGGATCTTGTTGGTGGTAAGCGCACAGAGCCAGCTCAAGTCGCACAACCACAACAAAATTATCGCCAACCTACTGCTGCCGCACCTCAACAACAAGCGCCACAACAAGCACAGACTAGCTACGCACAAAA
>CBDVDU010000345.1:0-2239 GCA_965372825.1 uncultured Gammaproteobacteria bacterium
TGAATTTTTGGTATTAATTTCACGTTACGGCTTAGGAAGAGAGGGCCTATTAGAAAAGCTGTGGTTAGAAACTAACGCATTAAGTGAAAGCAGTATAATTAGTGCTATGTTAACAGGTGACGTTATAACAAAGATCAGATTAACCATTAAGCGAGATAAAGGAATAAGCATCACTAATGAACAGGTGCAGCTGTCGTTAGAGAAAATATTACGACTTGATTAATAACAATACTAAATAACTGCCACTAAATAGGCATAGGTAATCGATAGGGTCAGTTTCGGTTAATTTATTATCGTATGTAATTGACCAGTAGTGCCAGTTGGCTCGCTAAAATAGGTAGGCAGTATTTTTGCCCACCTTCGCCAACTCGTAAGCCGGATGTGTAGGCTGGAATAGCGTAGCGTTTTCCGGCATATTGTTTGTCGCTGATGGCTTAGGTTGCTTTCGGTGGTGGAAAACGCTAGCGCTATTCCACCCCCTACGCGCTCAATGATGAAAACACCTTGTTTTTCATTGTTTGGTGGGCAAAAAAAGCGACTCTCTTCCTGCTGATGAAGTGATTTTGATTTGTTATTGAAATAATATTTTAATTTAAGTAAGAAGCATCAAAGTTAAAAAATAAGCACATTCAAGTTTTTCCTATAAAGGAGGCCTTATGAATATCATTATTATTGGCTCGGGTATTGCGGGCGTTACATTTGCTGAGAAATTGCGGCAGTTATCTGATGCAGATATAACCCTACTTACAACCGAAACTCATGGTTATTATTCTCGGCCTATGCTTTCTCGAGGTTTTTCCAACGAAGAGGTAGAGGCAGCTATTATTATCAAGCCTTTTAATGCCTTGCGAGAGCAGAATATTCAGGTCATTGAAAATATCACCGTCTCAGCGATTGACCGAGATAAACGCTGTGTTTATGTCCCAGATAAGCAGGACAATAAAACATTTAGCTACGATAAGCTGATTATTGCAACGGGCTCTTCCGCTTTTATCCCGCCTCCTTTTTTACCTTATCAAGAGCATTTTTGCCTGTTTAATAGTTTGAGTGATTTAATTCAATTACGTGCTGCTCGTGCAACTATTTTACAAAATAAACAAGTACCTGAATGGGCCATTATTGGCGGCGGCTTAATCGGTTGTGAAATCGCTTCTGATCTTGCTGTTGCTGGAGATAAAGTCAGTATATTTCATGTGATGGATCGGTTAATGGAGCGGCAACTCATAGAAGAAGATTCTGCAGCGTTACTTTCTGTGATGCAAGATCAAGAGGTTGAGGTTAAATTCAATCAACTGATAGAAAGCATTACACCTGTACAGGATAAGGTTTGCATTGAGGTTGCTGGCGACCGCTTTAGGTTTAATAAAGTTATTGTTGCTTGTGGGTTTAAACCTAGAATTGAATTGGCTAAAGATGCAGGTCTCGAAACTAATAGGGGCATACTGGTAAATCATTATTTGCAAACCAGTGATGAGCATATCTATGCTCTAGGCGACGTTGCTGAGTTACCGGATAATAAGTTATATGCCTACGTTTTGCCGATTCGGAAGCAGGCGCTGTGGTTGGCGGGTTTTTTAAGTGGGCAGGAAACTCAAGAATGGCAAGTTCCAGAGTTTAATCCGAAAGCTAAAGTACATGGCTTTGTCGCTGCTCACCCTTATGCTTTTTAAAACAATATGATGATCTGGGGGCTGCAATTTTTCTTAGGCTTGATGGTTGCAAATGCCGGCGAGTGGTTTATGCATCGTTATATATTGCATCACTTGGGAAAGCAGCCAGATAGCTATTGGGCCTATCATTGGCAAGAGCACCATTATGTAGCGCGGCAATTGGATATGCTAGATCCAGGTTATCAAAAATGGCCCAAGCTCTGGAATACACAAGCCAAAGAATGGCTGGCTTTGTTCTGCATCTTACTTTTGAATGCCCCGTTTTTCTGGTGGGCGAATGGCTATGCTTGCGCTATATACCTATCGATTATTACCTATTATATAGTGCACCGCCAAGCGCATTTAAGTCGTCGCTGGGCGAAAACTTATTTGCCTTGGCATTATGAACATCACTTGTTTGATCCCAATGCGAACTGGTGTGTCACGTTTCCCTTATTCGATTATTTAATGAAAACGCGAAGAAAACCATCGCAAGACTTTAATGTGGACTAGGTTTGTTTTTTAACTCGTAAGTCGGATGTGTAGGCTGGAATAGCGTAGCGTTTTCCGGCATATTGTTTGTCGCTGAT
>CBDVDU010000346.1:0-2230 GCA_965372825.1 uncultured Gammaproteobacteria bacterium
TAAGTCAACAGCATTGCCTCTAATCCAACAGTTTATTAATTTAATATTTAACTAACATGCCTTCGCCAGAAAATCAGTTCATTCCCTTTAAAGCCACTATTGATGCTTATACTTTGCCTGAACGCTTCACCTTCCCCTTCTATTACCAACCTCACCCACTGTGTTTGTTAGCCGCACAAGAACTACAAGAACATCTAAAGACACAACAAGAATGGCAACATAATTTCGGTATTTCTGGCGACAAAGAAAACGCAATTGGCAAGATGTTTGGGGTTTTATTAGTACAAAATAAGCACAATGAAATTGGCTATTTAGCCGCTTTTTCAGGAAAATTAGCAGGGCAAAATCACTTACCAGAATTTGTTCCCCCTGTATTTGATATGCTCGCTAAAGACAGCTTCTTTCTCACGCAACAAATAGAGATTAACCTAATAAATGAACAGATTGAAATACTAAAAAACAATCCTCAATTAGCCGTACTTACAGCAACTTTACAAGCTGAAATAGACACCTCACAACGACAGCTAGCAGCGCACCGGGAAAAAATCATTACCGGACGAAAATTCAGAAAAGCACAAAGAGATGCAGCTGAAATAGAGCTAAATGCCGATGACTTGCTAAAACTTAAAGAGCAATTAGGGCAAGAAAGCATTAAAGAGAAACTGCAATTAAGAGATTTAAATCTTTATTGGGGTGAACGTACTCAAAAAGCAGAAGATAAGCTGAAGCAACTCTCAAATGAAATCACTGCATTAAAAAACCAGCGCAAAGAACTCTCCTCCGCTTTACAGAAAAAACTCTTTGATCAATACCAATTTTTAAATATACAGGGCAAGTTCAAAAGCTTGTGTGCTATTTTTCAAGAAACAACGCAGGTCACTCCGCCTGCTGGCGCTGGGGAATGTGCCACGCCCAAATTATTACACTATGCCTTTAAGCATGATTTAAAACCCTTGGCGATGGCGGAATTCTGGTGGGGGGCTTCACCTAAATCAGAAATTAGAAAACATCAAAATTTCTATCCCGCTTGCCAAGGTAAATGCCAGCCTATTTTAGAACACATGCTTGAAGGCATGAGCTTAGACGACAACCCCTTGCTAATCAATCCTGCACTAGGCAAAACCATCGACATTATTTATCAAGATGAAGTTATGCTAGTGATCAACAAACCCGCTGAATTTTTATCCGTACCGGGAAAGCGTATAGAAGATTCAGTTTATTTGCGCATAAAACAAAGCTTTCCCAAAGCAACAGGCCCCTTAATCGTACATAGACTGGATATGTCCACTTCGGGATTAATGGTTATCGCCTTATCCAAAGAAGCACATAAAGAGCTGCAAAAGCAATTTATTAAACGCACGGTAAAAAAGCGCTACGTGGCTTTATTGGAAGGTCTGATAAAAGAGGATAGCGGCATAATAGACTTACCACTACGTGTTGATTTAGATGATCGACCTCGACAATTAGTCTGCTATGAACACGGCCGCCAAGCTCAAACCGAATGGCAAGTGATTGAACGAAAAAAACATCAAACTAAAATTTATTTCTACCCAGTCACCGGACGCACACACCAATTACGCGTCCATTCCGCGCATATAAAAGGCTTAAATATGCCGATTGTCGGTGATGATCTGTATGGCAACAAAGGCGCACGCTTGCACTTGCACGCTGAGACTTTAGAATTTACGCATCCAACAACAAAAGAATTAATGCACTTTCAAATTGATGTGGAGTTTTAATTATAATAACTCGTAAGGCAGACTTCAGCCCGCCATTGCTAAAAAGTAGACTGAAGTCCATCCTACAAATAGGGTGAACGTCCCGTTTTAAGTGCGTAGCCAAAAAGAGCAAGTAACTAGCTTGTTACATAATTCCAAATATGCGAATTCTTCCGCACTTAATAACAATAAATAATAGGCTCCATCACATAATAAATTAATGATAATGACTAACATATCAGCCTAGCCAATAATAATGGAGACTTAAAATGACCGACTTAGCGCGAAGCCGTATTATTTTTATAGATCGATTGCATGATGCCTTTTTGTCGAAAAAAGGTCATGGAGCTTTTGCATACATGAATGTCACTGATGCTCTTTTAATCTTTGAGGATTATTTAGATTCCGGTGAACCTGTTGAATCGTTTTGTGATCGCTTAGCGCGTGCGGCTTAAGTGCGTGTTTTAAAAGTGCTGACAAGGTAAAAATATGGAGAATTTAGCCACTTCTTG
>CBDVDU010000347.1:0-2225 GCA_965372825.1 uncultured Gammaproteobacteria bacterium
GTTGAATGCACTGCGCTTCCTGTATTCCGTAAACTCCATACAGGCTACATTAGAAGGTAAACTTTCGGATATTATTAAGTTTGTATTTCTAAATTAGAGATAACCATTACTCATAGTGAAGTAGTGGGACATAATGATGCTCGAACTTAAATTTTAATGAAGCACACTTTAATTCGGAGAAAATATTATGGCAGATAAAAATTTTGCAGCAGGGAAGTGTTTATGCGGAAAGGTTAGTTATACAATTGCCTCAAAGCCTCTAAGAATGGCGCAATGCCATTGCGATGATTGTCGTAAATCGACAGGCACAGGGCATATATCTAACGCATTTTTTAAGGTAGACGATGTCATTATTAAAGGTGAAACTAGCTCTTATGCTTCACCGACCGATAGTGGGTCAATTATTACTCGTCATTTTTGCTCTACATGTGGCAGTCGCTTGTTTGGTTTTAATAGTGCGTCTAAAAATATTATCGGTGTATCAGTGGGTACGTTAGAAGATAGCGCTTGGTTTAAGCCGGACTTTATTGTTTACAATAAAAGAAAGCCCAATTGGGATTTTATGGATGCAAGTATTGCAACTTTTGACGAAATGCCAACAGAGTAGTTATACCAATCCTAATAGATTTATACTTAAACTCATATAACTAAGAGAAACCGTCATTCCTGCGTGCTTTTAGCAGGAATCTATAGTGACTGCATGGATTCCCGATTAAAGATTTCGGGAATGACGGCTATTACAGTAATTACTTACTGGGGTTGATATTACTTATTAAATAAGGTGCTGATAAGGGAATTTTAGGACTTACACTTAGGAATCAAAATTCAATAACATCCGAAAGCACTGCCAGTCCTTGAAGGACTGGCAGTGCTTCATAATCTAAAGTTTTGGGCTTTATTTAATGTGCATACCCTAGATAAATTGTACTGGCTTAAAAATACTAGCCGAATTTTACGATCAATTAGAGGGTCTAACTGAGTAGTTTTTGTAATGCACCTTCTGCAGATTGTAGTGCGTGGTTAAACTTATCTTGTGATGGGGCAGGTTGTCTTTTAGCGTGTGACACTTTTTTACTGGGCAATAAGGTATGCAATGCTTGAAATAACATAAAGCACCATAACGCGGTAAGGCTACTATAGCTATTAGCTAGCAACCAGAATACAGCGCAAGTGCTGAGTAAGCATAAACCTAAATCTGCCATAATGGCGAGTAGGTTTGAGTAGCAGAGTAAGGAGCGGTTGCAGAAAATCATAGTCAAATAAATAACTAATAAAGTGCTGGTATGTTTTACCCAAAATAAGCTAATAAGCACGATACTTAAATTGATAGCAAGTAAGGTTATCCTGCCTGAAATTAAAGGGCTTCGCCTGATTATAAAACCAAGATACAAACATACCAGTAAGGATATATTGAGTTGATTGCTTAGCATTACATTAAAAAATTGTCTTAAAATTAAGTCATTGATTAGTGCTAAGACACTTAAACCTATGGCTAGGCCTATATGTTGGAGTAAGGTGTTTTCTTTCATGATACTGCTCCGTTGTTGTGTGTTTTGGCATAGCGCTGTTTTTCGTAGAGAAAAGCTAATTCAATATCATCTTGGCTGACTGTTGAATTAGGGTTACTTACTGGCGGCGCTTCATTGATTTCAGTTTGCTCAGTAAATAAGGCGAGTTTATCGCGTATTGCTTGTAATTTTTCTTTGCGCTCATCCGTTTCGGTGATTTGCTTTTGCTTTTCTTCACTGATATTGGTTAATAGCTGGTTTAATTCTTTTAGCGATAATTCCGCTTGCAGTTTTTTTCTAATGATCGATTTGCATAGCTCTGTATTGTTTTCGCTGAAGCAAAAATTGAGCTGATGTTGTTGTGTTTGAATATGTTCGCTTAGGCTTTTCTGTTTTTGTTGTAAGCGTTCCTGTTGTTGAGTTAATGCCGAGATGCTTATTGTTGCCTTATCTATTTCATCTTGCATATCGCGTACTGCTTGTTTAAGGATGATCTCTGGCTCTTCTAAGCTATCTAAAATGCCATGTATATCGGCTTTAAATAAACGTGAAATTCTGCTTAAAATGTTCATGGGCTTACTCCTGATAATCATAGGTATCTACACAAGTCTAAAAGCCTTCTCCTGCAATCCGTTCCTGACGGATTAGTCCGGCAGGAGAGGCAATGCAGTTGACTTAAGCCCTCTCTTGCTGGAGAGGGTTGGGAGAGGAGAATAA
>CBDVDU010000348.1:0-2223 GCA_965372825.1 uncultured Gammaproteobacteria bacterium
CCTTCATGTAAAACCACCGCCCTATATCGCCCGTCATCATCAGCCAGTACGGGCTGTACTAATAGCAATTCTGATAAAACCAACAGGAATAATTTACACGCAATACTATACGGCCTATATTTTGATGTCATAGCTAAAAACCTCATTAGTAAAAACGAAAATCAATATTGTGGGTAAACGTCAAGGTGCCGATGCTAATAGCTTTACCCTACCCAGTTATATTCGCGCTGATTTGTTTGCCCGTTATTAAATTGAATGGTTCAGTCTACAAGTTAATGTCGAGAATTTACTGGATAAGCACTACGCCAGCTCAGCTATTTACGATGATACCGTGGTACAGGGTGGTCGACGTTTGGTGCGGGCTTTGCTTAGCGTACAGCTATAACCGTAGGGTGGAATAGCACAGCGTTTTCCACCTTAAACAATCACACACACTTCATCTATACAACTAATGTCGGAAAACGCTATCGCTATTCCATCCTACCAATACAGAATAAGACTTAATATTTAACTTGGCGTATAGATTGAATTAAAGCTGAGCCAGCTGAGAAATTATCGGCTGGTTTTGCATTTGTAAAAAATACATTTATATCAGCTTCATTCGATTTTCTGGCATCGTACACAAAAACACCGATTTCATCTTCAGGTTTTAAAAATCCAGTTTCACCAAATTTGGTATAGCGCGTCGCACCTAAGGACATAATAATTTGTTTGGGCTGTTTAAGCTGAGTTAAATAATGTTGTAAATGCTCTAAAGGGCCAAAATCATTTTGACTATTAAAGGTTTTGATAATCCAATTTAAAAGTTTAGTATAAAAATACTGATAACCCGTTACTGGGCTATCGACTCCATATTGAAGTACCTCTCCATTACGACGCAAATAAGAGGCAATATGGATATGATCTAAAATTTCACCTGCTTGAAATTGATCAACTTCGATCCATTGCTGCCCTATGCCCGTACACGATAAACCCCAATTCTTTTTTTCACTGATTTTCTTTGCATTCGGTTTACGTATTGAACAGTCATTAAAAGCGGTAAAGGCTAATGGCTCTAAAGATTCAACTAGCTCGCCCGTGTAATTAACATTAAATAACACACACATTTCCGGCTCCATATGCAAATTCACTGGCGTGGAGAAATCAGCATCAATATGGGTATGCGATAAAGGAAACGTACTTAGAAAAGTAGGATACTGAGGCAAATAAATAGGAAAAATACCTTTGGGGGCATTTTTTTCTTCGGTAATCACATTTACAAAATCTGCATCTTCTCCAGCTTGGCTTAGGTGCTCGGCAAAATTACCCGCAATACCAAAAACAGGTAATTCTTTAAGCTTATCAATACTTATGTTCATCATGCGTTACTCTCTTTTAATCGCTATCAGGGTTTAACTCTAAAAATACATTTCTAATATATTCCGCATGATCTTCTAGTAAATAACCTTTATTCACCACATAATCCAAGTTAACTACTTTGGTTTTTTCTAAACCGTCTTTTTTGCCTATTTCTCGAACTGTATGTTCTTTTATATCGAGTATATATTTCTTTTTATTTTGGTGGTTTTTCTGTAAATATTGCGTCGTAATGGGCATGGTTTTATGATTAATTCTTTCCCAACCAATCACTTGGTGCCTTTCCATCCAGCCTACGGCATCACTCTCATTATTTTCGAGACCAACATTAAAAACGACGATATAGCGATTTTCTTCAGCGGGTATGGTATTCACATGATGTACATTGGTAACTGATTCAAATTCAAAATCATCGGGCACAAAATACTTCTCGCTCGCGCCATCACTAAAGGTGATATGAACCGAATTAGTGCTTTTGTGAAATCTAAACGAGCGCACTAAATCTAAGTTTATTTTGGTATCTTCGTTGATTAAAAGGAAATTACTCATAAAAATTTAAAAATGGTTGTCAAAGTATTAATAAAATCAACGCTAAAAATACACTGTTAACTAACTGTTTTACTGCTAGGGGAAATGTAATAATAGAGCTCTGATTATTCGTTATTTATCGGCTTAATTTACCATGAAAAATGCGCTCGTCCCAATTTTAGGCTTTGCCGCACCTAGCGGTACGGGGAAAACAACCTTATTAACGCAACTCATTCCACAGCTTAAAGCAAAGGGAATTCGTGTCGGCTTAATCAAACATAGCCATCATAATTTCCAAATTGATAAACCAGGGAAAGATAGCTTTCGCTTGCGTGAAGC
>CBDVDU010000349.1:0-2203 GCA_965372825.1 uncultured Gammaproteobacteria bacterium
TACAAACGAGCGTGGCAATCCATTCAGATTTTAGTGGTGGGTTATTTATTGCGAGTTGCCTAAGCAACGTTTCTCCACCTACCATCTAGGCTACACCACGGTGGGCAAAAAAGCGCTGCCCACCCTACTTTATTTGTTCCGCTTTAAGTTGGTAGCCTAAAGTCAGCATGTACCTCATCAGCCCTCACCTACTAGAGAAGGCATTTATTCTTAAGTCAACAACATTAAGACTAAGACTCATACAAAATCATAAATTTCTATCTTTCATTAGCGGACTAAAGTCCGCCCTACAGTATTGCTACATGACTTATTACATACCTGAATTTGCCCGATTTTTCTTTGGCTATTTCAGAGACATATTCAACGCTTATCTGCACATTTTGTCCTAAACGCTGCTTAAACTCATTTTGAATTTTTGCATCATTTTCTTGATTATACTGTTGATTTTTGACAATCTGTACTGTTGTCTCATCTACACTATGTTGGGTGATTTTAAAGGATTCTACCCCACTAAGATCACGTAATACATAGATAAGCGCTAACCCATGTAGTACTGTGCCATCTTGAGCAATAATAAAGTCTGTCGTCCGTCCCTGAATTTCTTTTAATAAAGGCAATCCTCTACCACATCGACATTGCTCATCACTTAAAACCCCGACATCACCTGTTCGATAGCGAATAAAAGGAAAATCTCGTGTTGCTAAATGTGTTACTACAATCTCACCCGCTTGATCATAAGGCAATACATCACCATTATTATCGATAATTTCCACAATAATATCTTCAGCCGTAATATGCATCTGCCCTTCTGGACATTGATGTGCAATAAAGCCCGCATCGCGACCACCATAACCATTAGCCACGGGACAAGCAAAAACCTGTTCTATTTTAGCGCGCTGATGATCATAAAGGCGTTCAGATGTAACAAAAGCCACTTTAATCCCTAAATCACTTAACACTTGCCCTGTTTTTTCAGCATGTGTAGCGATATGTGCTAAGGCAGATGGATAACCAAAAAGCATTTTAGGCTTTAGTGCTTTAATTTGCTGAATAAATCCATCTATCTTTACTGGCGACATTTCAAAGGCAGGGATTAAATGAGTTCTTAATAATTTATCTCTGACTAATTTAATTTTGTCTTGCCCACTCAATTCAATAGGTGAGCCCCAAATAACAGCTTCAGGATCACCTATATCAACATCCCACCAACGTGTTGCTCGCCATTTTGCCGCAACATCATGGCTTACGCGTTTATTACCTATATAGAAGATAAGCGGCTCACCACTTGAGCCTCCGGTATTAAACTTAGCTAAGCCTACGGCATCATCAGCTTTTAATTGTTCACACTGCTCACGTATTAAAGGCTTAGTGGTTAAGGGGAGCTTTTTTAAATCCTCTAAAGAAGTGACGTTGTTAGGGTTAAATTTTAATTGTTTAAATAGCTGTTGATAATAAGGGACATGCTGCTCAACATCAATTAAAAAGTTTTTTAATCTTTCTATCTGCAAAGCTTTTAATTCTTGAGGTGAAAACCATTGTGTTTTTTCCATATCCTTACGGATATGCACAGTATCGTGTTTTTTTAGCTGCTCGTGTAGCGGGAAAATAATATTTGAAACTAGCTTGGTATATAAACTCATATTAGTTCACTATCTTCTTAAATTCATCAACTAAGATTTCTACACGAGTATCCCATGCATTATCTTGTGCATATTTAACAATTTTACTTTTATCCCATTGTTGATCTATAGCTTTTAATAATCCATCGCTTAATGCTTGTTTATCTGCAAAAGGAACAACTAGTCCTAGATCATCATTATTAACTACTTCCTTATTACCACCAACATCTGTTGTTACTACCGGTAAGCCACAAGCCATCGCTTCTAAAAATACATTTGCCCAGCCTTCATTAGCAGTTGCTAAAACAAATATATCCGCACTAGATAAAGGCTTCTTAAGTTCTTCTGAATTTAGTACCCCTAAAAAACGAACATTATTTTCAAGTTTTAACTCTTGAACTTGCTTGAGCAATTGTTCCTTAATATTACCTTCGGCACTTTCGCCACCAACAATCAAATAAATTAAATCTGGATATTGCTTTAATAGCTCAGGTAATACTTCAATTACACGATGAAAGCCCTTGCGTTCAACGAGTCCACCAACAGAAATCAAGACCTTGGCATTATCAGGGATATTTAATGCT
>CBDVDU010000350.1:0-2190 GCA_965372825.1 uncultured Gammaproteobacteria bacterium
CCTACACAAAACTTAATATATAAAATGTTAAAATAATTATTCTTAAGTACTTATATGGAGTTTGATAAGCGGACTAAAGTCCGCCCTACGTATCTGTTCGTGTTCCAAACAAAAAAGGCACCCCTGTTAAAACTAACAGAGGTGCCTTGGTATTATCGAGACCGCATTAATTTATGCTACAGCAGTTGAACGATAATATTCAATTGCCGCCGCAACACCACTACCAGGTACGATATCAATACCGCAATCTAATAATGCCATTTCTACACCGGCAATTGCACCTAACATAGACACGTCATTCATATCGCCGATATGACCAATACGGAAGACTTTGCCCATTACTTCAGATAAGCCGCCGCCTAAAGAAATGTCGTATTTATTAAAAGCTGTAGCGATAACGTCACGCGCATCTTTGTCTTCAGGGACAACAATGGCTGAAACGGTATCTGATTCAAAGCCTGGTTGGGCGCAAAGCTTTAAGCCCCAAGCAGCAATCGCTTTACGTGTACCTTCCGCTAAACGGTGGTGACGCGCATAAACGTTTTCCAAACCTTCTTCTAATAAGATATCTAATGAGGCACGTAAGCCGTGTAACATCGGAGTAGAAGGCGTGTAGGGAGTGTAACCTAAGGCGTTTTGAGTCATTTGATCCTTAAGATCTAAGAAACAACGTGGAAAAGTGGCTGTTTCAGTTAAAGCTAAAGCTTTTTGGCTGAAAGCAACGATTGCTAGGCCAGCAGGTAGCATAAAGCCTTTTTGCGAACCACTGATTGCACCATCAATACCCCATTCATCCATGCGGAAATCAAGACTGGCAATTGAGCTTACGCCATCTACAAATAAGAGGGCAGGGTGGCTGGATGCGTTCATAGCTTTACGTACTCCAGCAATGTCGCTGGTTACACCTGTTGCTGTTTCATTATGTGTCGCTAAAACGGCTTTAATTTCATGAGCAGAATCTTCTTTTAGACGTGCTTCTAAAGCATCTAAAGGAATGCCTTTGCCCCACTCAACTTCATGCATTTCTACATCTAAGCCTAGACGCTGTGCCATGTTCATCCATAAGTGACTGAACTGACCAAAACGATAGATAAGGACTTTATCGCCAGGATTTAAGGTATTTGTTAAAGCAATTTCCCAGCCCGCTGTTCCCGTCGCAGGAAAAACAAAAGCTTGTCCTGTTTCTGTTCTAAATACCTTTTTTAAGTCTTCTAAAATAGGCTTAAGTAATAGTGGAAAAGTCGGTGCGCGGTGATCTTCCATAGGAAGATGCATTGCGCTTAATACTTCGTGTGGAGAGTTTGTAGGTCCAGGGATATAAAGGTGGTTACGACCAGCCATTGAAATGCCTCTTAAAAGGTTAAAATTATTGGAAAAATCGTTCAATTATTCCATATAAGTGATAGATCATCAAGCGATGAAAATGAGTAGGCTAAGTTATTTAATATATTTACCTTTCTTTCTGAAAGGGGGGGGGCACAAGGAGTGTTAAATAGCTCCGTGCTTGATTAAGAGTTTTATGGCGAGTTAGTCTTAGCATGGCAGCTTATGTGTAAAGCGAGGCTTTCGTCTCCTAGGTTAGCGTGCTATTATTAATTTTTTAATAAAACAGAGGAAAGCGTTATGAGAAAAATTTTATTAGGTGTCTTGCCTGCTTTTTTAGCTTTAGCGGTTTTTGATGCAAGTGCAGGGTATGTACCTTATGTAGCTCCTGCAGCCACTTCTACGCAAGCTGGTGGTTATGATCAGAATGGCGATAATTACATCACTGCTGATGAAGTCGAAGAAGAGTTGCGTGAAGATGCAATCGATAAAGTAATCGCAATGCAGAAAAAAGGTGCGTCTCAAAAAGAGGTTGATCGTGTCATTAAGGATATGGAACGTACTGTTGAAAGAGATGCAGAAAAAATCATTGATATCTTAGATACAGATGGTGATGAGTTAGTTGAGCCTAGTGAATTAAGGTAAAGTTTTTTATTTAGGAATGCGAATTTAATAATAGCCGAAAGCTTCGGTGTTTATTACGTTCTTGCTCCTTAAGTTTCATTTTTGACTGCTGAATAGTGCGATCAATGACTATTTTCAGAAAAATATAGCGTAATTGTAAAAACTGCTTTATAATTCCGGTTCTCGTTGGGGTGCTTAGCTCAGCTGGGAGAGCATCGCCCTTACAAGGCGAGGGTCGGGGGT
>CBDVDU010000351.1:0-2183 GCA_965372825.1 uncultured Gammaproteobacteria bacterium
CTTGACTTGCAACTCATTGTATTTTAATGTCAAAAAGTTATGTAGATACCTATGCCTACGCCTAGCTTCCACAAGAGTATGGAAGCTAGGAGGTTTCTTTACAAATTATGTATTTTTCGGGCTTCTTCTAGGCTTTCTAGTCGACTTATCAGAGCCACCACGCGATTTAGTCTGCCTAGGAATATTATCGCTTTCTTTAACAACCGTCATTCTTAGCTGCTGGCCAGCAACGCGTGCATTTTGTAAATCTTTTAACAACTCTGCCGGCATGCCTTTAGGTAAATCAACAATACTGAATTCACCATGCATATCAATTTGGCCAATCTCTTTACCGTCTAAACCCGCTTCATTAGCAATCGCGCCAACGATATTACCAGGCTTCGCACCATGATCTTTACCCACTTCAATACGGTAACGCTCAAGGCCATCGCTTAATGAAGCAGAACCTTTACGTCTAACTGAATTTCTTTCACGATCATTACGATCCCTTTCACGGCCACGCTCAGAACGCTCTTTTACTTTAGCGGGCTTTTTCAATAATAAAGGCTCATCACCTTGTACTAACTTAGCTAAAGCAGCGGCAACCTCAATCGCCGGCACATCATGCTCGGTTTCATACTGCTCAATAACTTTAGTATAAAACTCCAATTCTTCAGTCGCTAAAGTATCGGTAATTTTCTGTTTAAAACGATTAACCCGTTTATCGTTAATCACTTCAGTAGACGGCAACTCCATTAACTCGATACGTTTCTTAGTAGCCCGTTCAATGGCAGCCAACATACGTTTTTCACGAGGTGCAACGAATAAAATGGCATCACCCTCTTTACCCGCACGTCCAGTACGACCGATACGGTGCACATAAGCCTCGGTATCATAAGGGATATCATAGTTAATAACATGACTAATACGTGGCACATCAAGACCACGAGCAGCAACATCGGTTGCTACTAAAATATCCAATTTACCGTTTTTTAATCTAGCAATGGTTTTTTCACGTTGATTTTGTGCTAAATCGCCATTAATCGGAGCCGCAGAAAAACCACGCGCTTCTAATTTCTCAGCCAATTCAACAGTTGAATTTTTAGTTCGCACGAAAATAATCATGCCATCAAAAGTTTCAGCTTCAAGAATACGCGTTAAAGCATCTAACTTATGCATGCCACTAACAGTCCAATAACGCTGACGAATTGTTTCCGCCGTGGTTGTTTTAACTTTAATAGTAACGTGCTCAGGATTATCCAAATGCTCATTGGCAATACGACGAATAACCGTAGGCATCGTCGCAGAAAACAAGGCTTTTTGACAATCGTCGGGGAGTTGCTCTAAAACCCATTCAACGTCATCGATAAAACCCATCCGCAGCATTTCATCCGCTTCATCTAAAACAAGACACTTTAATTTGTCTAATTTTAAACTATTTTTACGCATATGATCCATCACACGACCTGGCGTACCAACAACAACATGCGCACCACGTCTAAGCATACGTAACTGTCCAGAATAATCCTGCCCACCATAAATAGGTGCAACATGAAAATCCTTTATGTGTTTCGCGTAAGTTTGAAAAGCCTCAGCAACCTGGATGGCTAGTTCACGTGTTGGAGCTAAAACTAAGACCTGTGTAGCTTTTAATTTAACATCAATTTTTGATAATAACGGCAATGCAAAAGCCGCTGTTTTACCTGTACCCGTTTGTGCCTGACCAAGTACATCTTTACCTTCCAATATCAATGGAATGGTTAGCGCTTGAATCGGAGAAGGGGTTTCATAACCCACATCATCCAAAGCCTTTAAAAGTGGCGCGATAAGATTTAAGTCAGAAAATTTTGGAAGTGTTGATACTTCGTCAGTCATAGTGTTCCTAATTGTAGAGTGGTCGCCTGCAAAATCTTGGTTAAAAAACCCTCAGCTCTCCGCTTTTCTTAAACAAGAAAAACCCCTAAGACACTATATTTTGACTGGCGAATTGTATTTGCCTGGTAGATATTTTCGTAATCATTACCAGTTTTGAAAAGATTACTCCGCCATGATACCCTAAGTGCCTGTTTTATGCGCGGTTTATTTGTATTTTGCGTTGCGCTTTCAACCGTTGTTTCTCTACCAATTAAAAGGTGAAATTAATAATGTGCCTGAAAGCCTTCTCCAGAGGTAGAAGGTTGGATGAGGGGAAGTAGATAAAGCTT
>CBDVDU010000352.1:0-2179 GCA_965372825.1 uncultured Gammaproteobacteria bacterium
CCCTTCGCCTACCGCGGACTATCAGCCCATCCGGGGCTGACAGCGAAAGCCATACATTTATAATCCCCTCATCCCAACCTTCTCCCACTGGAGAAGGAGCTTATTCTTAAGTCAACAAAATGGGCTAAAGCCACGCGTCCTACCAAAGCAAAATATTTATCTTGTCTGACGGGCTATAAATCGCGACTAAAGTCGCTCCCACATAAAAAACCCTAAAACTCCACACCCTGCGCAGCCTTAATACCTTGCCCATAAGCATGCTTAACCTTAGTCATTTCCGTTACCGTATGCGCGGCTTCAATCACTTCAGGCGCGGCATTACGACCAGTCAAAACCAAATGCATCCAAGGCGGCTTTTCATTAGTAATAAAATCAGCAATTTCTTGACCTGAAATCCAGTTATATCCACAGCAATAATTAATTTCATCTAATAAAACCAAATCATATTCTTCCGACAGAATCTTCTGTTTGCTAAATTCCCAAATTTCACGACTGGTTTTAATGTCCTGCTCGGGGTTTTTAGTATCCCAAGTAAAACCATCACCCAATACATGCCACTCGATATTATCAAAGCGCTCCGCAGCTTTTTGCTCACCCGTTTGCCACTTACCTTTAATATATTGAATAACGCAAACCTTCATACCCCAGCCCGCAGCACGAAACACCATACCCAAAGCACTCGATGACTTACCTTTACCTTCGCCAGTATTAACTAACACAATACCCTGACGGCGATCTCTTTCTTTCATTTAATTCCCACTCAACCATTTACTTATAACTTCAGGCGCACTGGCAAAATACCAATGCACATAAGAAGCACGACAATTCTTATAACGCACACCTTGATCACCCCGACCCGTTTGCAAATAGGGTTCTAATTTTTGCTCAGACTCACGCACGGAATGATGAAACTCATGGCCTTTGATGCCTGTCTCATCTTCCCGATAACCTAAAGAAGCCAGTCTAGTTTGCATTTTCGAGCGAAAAGGTAAAATATTAGCCATAGCCCAAGACTTGCCATCAAGATCAATTAAAGCCTCTCCCAATAACATCGCCCCCCCACATTCGGCTAATACAGGTTTACCAGCTTCGATAAATTCACCTAAAGAAAGCCAAGTCTTTGAGATCGATAAAGCTTGCGCAAATAACTCTGGGTAGCCACCTGGCAACCATAGTGCATCAGCACCTTTAGGGAACTCATCACCCGCAACAGGCGAGAAAAATAAAAGCTCCGCACCCTGCTCCCGTAAAAATTCCAGATTAGCCGGATAAATAAAACAACAAGCCGCATCTTGTGCGATAGCGATTTTTTTACCTTTTAATAATTGAGCTGGATTGTGCTCATCTAAATGACTATCCGCATCAGAAAACAAGGTAACTAAATCCTCTATCTCCACATGAAAAAAAGGCAAGAAATCAGGCAAAGCCACTTCAGAAGGCTGCATCAAACCTAAATGTCGCTCGGGTAATACAGGTGCATCTTTAGCCATCCAAGCAATTAAAGGTGGCTGCTGATGTTCCTGTAAAACAATTTTTAGTAAACTGGCGTGATGCGCACTACCCACTCGGTTAGCGATAATGCCGGCAATCTTAACACCCATCTTTTCAGCATAAGCGCAAAAACCACTGACCAACGGCACAATCGAACCACTCATGCCTTTAGCGTCAACCACTAAAAAAACAGGTACTTGCAAAGCTTGTGCTAATTCCGCGCTAGAACCACTTTCACCCACACCTGAACGCCCATCAAATAAGCCCATCACCCCTTCAATCACGGCAACATCGGCAGTCAGCGCTTGCTTAGCTAATAACTGCTGACTATTCGATGCGCCAATCATGCGCGTATCCAAATTATAAGAACACTTGCCAGTAATCACCTGATGCCACAAAGGATCTAAAAAATCAGGACCGGCCTTAAATGACACGACATTATGCTGCTGTGCCTTTAAATATTGCAACAAAGCCAACATCATCGTGGTCTTGCCACAACCTGACTGCGTACCGGCTAAAAGAGCTGTTTTCATTAATATATTGCGTGATGATTAATTAGGGGATTTTCTATGTAGGTACAAATGATATAATAAAAAGCAACTCTTTAGTGTTTTGGATTAATAATATTTTGATCTAGTCTGTCGAATAGCCAGACTCAAATATATTGAGTGGTTTTAGGTTGCGAAAA
>CBDVDU010000353.1:0-2174 GCA_965372825.1 uncultured Gammaproteobacteria bacterium
ACTGTTTTTATTGCGCTGGGTGGTATTGGCAAAATAACGGCTATCGGTACCGTTAGAAATCACAAAAAGCTGTAAATACCTATACAGCGAATGCTCACTATTAAAGCTTTCTTTACTGTAGCGGTGCACCTGATTAAAAGCCTCACGAATCGCCACGCCGCGTTTTTTCAGCTCGACCTGCACCAAGGGCAAGCCATTGACCAGCACGGTCACATCGTAGCGGTTCGCTTGGCTGCCAGTTTGTTCAAACTGCTTGATCACCTGCAATTTATTGCGAGTAATATTATTCTTATCCAATAGATAGATGTTCTGAATATGACCATCGTCAAAGACAAAGTCGTGGATATAGTCATCATGAATTTTGCGTGTTTTATCTATGATGCTATCGCTGGGTCTATCCAGATAGGTTTCAACAAAGCGTGACCACTCACCGTCTGAAAACTGCACCTTATTCAGTACCTGCAACTGCTCGCGCACATTGGCCAGCATTTTTTCGGGTGTGTTTAGGCCGGGGAGATATTCATAGCCCTGATTTTCTAAATCCTGAATAAACTCCCGCTCCAAGTCATCTTCGCTTTGGTAGCTCTCCTTGACCTCCCACTCTCGGGTGTATTTATCTAAAACGATAAAGTTATTGGATTCTGCTATGGGTTTGGTGTAATCAACCATTTTGTTCTTCCTGCTCCCAGTATCCGTAATTCGTTATTAAGTGATTAAGTAACAATCCGACAGTATTCTTTTCCGGCCCACTTGGTTGTGCGACGGTTTCATTCGATAAGCTGCTATGGCTGGTATATTGAATAATACGGTTTAGATAGGCCTCTTTATCATCAGGCAAGAGCTCCGACCATTTCGGGTAGCCCAAAAAACTGGCGGTTTTTTCGTACAAATTACGCAATAGCGTAAAGTGGTATCTTTGAACCTGATTCTCAGCAATCGCCTGTTCAAGGGTGCGCTTTAAATAAAGGTGATAGGAAAAGCTCTTATTGGAGTCTCCCCGCTTTTCAGTAAGGGCAAAAGTGCCATCTTCAAGATGCTCTAACAGATAGCAGGTTTTGCTATTAAGCTCATTGTAGAGCACATTATAAAAAAGCGGATTGTGTGTCGTTATTACAAACTTTAAATCTGACTGGCTGGACTTTATAAGCTCCGCCAAATTGACCGCCAGCTCAATCAGATGGTTCTCATCTAACGAACTGACAGGATCATCAATAAACACATACTCCAACTGATTAAACCGATTTGTTTCTCGTTCATCCGGGTCGGCAACATTGAGAACACTAATAACTTGATCTAGCAATGTGTAAAAAATGCTCCAAATGAATATACTCTCTTCGCCTTTCGAGGTTTTTATATTACCTGAGCTTTCATCACCACTTTCTAGCGAGAAAGTTACTTCAGAAAAAGCTTTTACTTTAACTTCTTTATCATTCTCACCTTTAACAGTGTATTCAGCGTTAAAATGAGGCGTTAGTTTGTCGTTAGCATAACGCTGAAAATTGGTAATGACGTTTTGGTCTTGCCCCTGCTCTTCAAGGATCCATTTGGTGTAATCATTCGGCTGAATTATTAATTTCCGATCAACATCACCCTCTAAATCGTTATCCCAATAAAAAAGGTCTTCCGTAAATGCATTGTAATATACAAATTTTGTGCGCGGCTGTTCTCCATCATCACTGTCAGACTTTGGTGAAATTAACTCTTTAAACTCCCGCGATAGGCGTGTTTTGCCTGAGCCATTGAAGGCATAAATTAGCTGTACTTTTGGAACCGGTTTAGTTCCTTCAACTTCTTTGGGGGCGATTCTTCTTGTTTCTTTAGTTACCGTTTTTTTGATAACTCTAGGCGTGCTCAGTTGCTGGGCTATGTCCGTTAGCGTTAGACTCATGTTATGCCGCTACCTCTGGTTTGGGGAAACTCAACAGAAAACCGCGATAATACTCGTATTGCTTTTGGCGCAATTCAATTTCGCGGGGTAAACCTTCGCTAATGGAGTTTGTTAGGGCGTGGAATTTATCTAAAACGGAGACTATGCGCTCTTTTTCTTCAGGAGAAGGGTTTGGAATGCTGATGCCGTTTAAATTCTTTTGATTCAGTTTCGGCTGCGCCGCTCCTGAGATATACGGCGTTAAATCAATACTGTTTAGATAAAATTCAATATATCTACGTTCAGC
>CBDVDU010000354.1:0-2164 GCA_965372825.1 uncultured Gammaproteobacteria bacterium
GTTGAAGAGCTGGCTATTTTACCGCTTTAACACTTCAGGTCAAGACTTTATTTTAACTTTCTACTATTTATGCGTTTTTAAAGCAATTTCCTATTTATATAGGTAACGAATACCAAAAACTAATCACTGGGCCGGCTCAAATAACAAGCTAGGCTTACCTAATAAATACCCCTGCCCATAATCTACCCCTATTTTACGTAGCTTTGCTAACTGCTCTTGCGTTTCCACAAACTCCGCAACCGCTTGCTTGCCTTCTAATTTTGCGGCTTCGGTAATAAACCGCACCACGAGCTCTGAATAAGGGTCTGTCAGACAGTTACGGATATAAGAGCCATCAATTTTCATATAATCGACATTAAATTTCGGCATAGTCGCTAAATTACTGGAACCTACACCTATATCATCTAAGGATAATTGACAGCCTAATTCTTGCTTGAGCCTGCGCATTAATACTGTTGCATCTTCCATATCTTGATCAGCGACATTTTCGGTCATTTCAAAACAGACTTGTTTGGTATTTATTTGATAACGCTCAAATTGCTCTTTTACGTAGTCAAAAAACTGATGATAGCGCACAGTGTTGCCGGCAATATTCAAAGAATATACGGTTTCCTTATCTTTATTAGTCTGCATAAAAAGGCAAAATTGGTGCACTACATAAAGATCGATTTCTCGACTGACATGGAATAATTCAGCGGCCGATAAGTATGGATACGGCGCATGAATGATGCCTTCTGCATCTTGATAGCGCAATAAGACCTCCACTTTTTTTGCTTTAGCGTTAACATCAAGTGGCACTATAGGCTGTGCAAATAATACAAATGACTTATTTAATAAGCCTTCCCTGATAACGGGTAATAAACGTAAAGCCTGCCGATAGTTTTCTAATGTTAGCGCATCAGGTTTGAGCAATTTAACGATACTTCCACCGGTAAGACGGGCTTCATGCAAAGCCACATCCGCTGCGGCAAATGCGAGTTTTGGCTCATCATAATCGGGCGTTAAAGGCGTAATACCACAATACAGCTTAGGGTAATACCGCTTACCCTCTACCGTAATACTTTGCTTATCCAATGTATCCACTAATTGCTCTGCGATCACGACACTTTCAGCGGCGGTTTTAGGAATAATCAGACCAAAACGGTTATGCTCCAATTTACCAAATATGGCTTGTGGGTAATGAGCGACTTGCTGTGCAATAAACTGTTCTACTTGGCTGATTAATTGCTGCTCAGCAGTAAACCCTTGAAGAAAACTCGCCACCTGCGTAGCATTATTAATTTCCGCAAAAATCAAACAACTGGTTTGCCGATGATTAGCGCATAGATTGCTTAGTACCTGTAAAAATTCTTCTTTTTCAATCATCAACATTGCCCTTTACCTCACTTCAGGATGATGCCGCTTATAAGCCGCGACACTGGTACAAGTGGAAACACAATAAGGCACAAGATAAGTGAGTAAAATTCTAAGGATTTCATCCTGCATTAAATAGCCTCTGAACCACAAAACCTCACCGTAATTAATCAACATCAGCAGCGTACCAACTAAGATCGCCATTTTTAACGAATAGAAGAAGATATCTTTACAAAAAGCGAGACTAAGCCAAAGTTTCATTATTTTGCTATTTTTTTAGCTTGCTGCATTTTCTGAGCAATCCGCTGTTTTGCGCTCTCTGATAGCTGGCAGCTTTCAGAATGAACATGTGAATGTCCCTCGAATGCGCCTAACGCCTTATTCATAAACTGCAATTGCTTTGCGTATCTATTACAGGTTTTACACATTAAGAAATGCAGCTTCATTTCCATGCGTGTAATCCAAGGCAATGTGGTATCCATCTCTTTCGATGTGAGCTCTATGATTTCTTTACATTTATACATTGTCTTATTCCTTACTAAACCAATTAGTTTCTAGGCATTGCCTTAGTTTTACGCGAGTACGAGAGAGCGTCACCCACAACTGATTATCAGATTCAAAACCTAATAAAGCACAACATTCTTCCGTTGCTAAACCATCGACCGTGCGTAATAACAATAAGTCCGCCATACGCTGTGGTAGTCGCGTCAGACAATCATTAAAGACCAACCAAAATTGCTCATCATCCATACTTTTATCAGGTGTGCCCCACTCCACTAAATCGACTTGCCAGTTGCCTTGTTGATCAAAT
>CBDVDU010000355.1:0-2159 GCA_965372825.1 uncultured Gammaproteobacteria bacterium
GTAGGGCGGACTTCAGTCCGCTTTTTTAGCAATGGCGGACTAAAGTCCGCCCTACGAGTTATCAGCTGTCCGGTCTTAAGTGCGTAGCCGTTTTATGGATCTGTAAAGTGCCCACCCATTCAAGAAGTCACTTCTGTTGCAAATAAGATTTTAATCCTGCTCAAAAAACTGCCACACAACTGTAACCTAAGCCCTAACAATATTCGTTAGAATAAGTGATTACGATTACTTCATTCACGACTGATCATGTCTTATCACAAAAGCTTAGACCTGCTGCCAGAACTACAACAAATAGAAGACATCATAGCGCAAAATAAGCATGACTATTTATCCTATGAAATCCTTAATCATATCCCGTATCAAAACCAATCTTTCCCCATTTACTCTTTATCTCTAGGCAGCAAAAAATCTGATGCGCCATGCATTGCTTTTGTCGGTGGAGTACATGGCCTAGAACGTATTGGCACGCAAGTGGTATTAACTTTTTTGCAAACACTGCTTAACCGCTTACGTTGGGATTTAACCTTCGAAGATATGCTACAAAGAGTACGCATTGTTTTCCTCCCCTTATTAAATCCGGTAGGAATGCTTAATCAAACACGCTCTAACGGGGCGGGAATCGATTTAATGCGTAATGCCCCTGTTGATTGCTTAGAAAAGGCGGTATGGCTAGGAGGGGGACATAGAATCTCAAATAAACTACCTTGGTATCGAGGAGCTGAAGGTGAAACAATGCAGCTTGAAGCTCAAACGCTGTGTGATTTTATGCAACGAGAAGTGTTACCAGCACCATTTAGTATCGCGCTAGATTGTCATTCTGGCTTTGGTATGCATAATCAAATTTGGTTTCCTTATGCTAATAGTCGTACACAAGCGATTAGACACTTGGGGGAAATCTATTATTTACGCGAACTATTTTTTAAAACTTACCCTTATCAAAATTATCGCTTTGAGCCTCAATCACAACATTATTTGACCCATGGGGACTTATGGGATCATATTTATTTACAATCCCTAAAAGATAATAATATCTTCTTACCTTTAACCTTGGAAATGGGCTCTTGGCGCTGGATTCGTAAAAATCCTCTGCAGCTACGTAAATCTATAGGCTTGTTTCATCCAATGAAACAGCACCGCATTGATCGTGTACTGAGAGGTCATTTGGTATTAATGGAGTTTCTTTTGCATGCAACTCTGTCTTATAAAAAATGGCTGAATGAAAGCCATAGTCAAATCATGCAGCAAAAAGCAATGGAGCGTTGGTATCATGAGCAAAAATAAATCCTGCTTTGTTTTAATACGTGGACTCTTACGCGAACAACGCCACTGGGGTGAATTTACACAATTATTAGCGCAACAGTTTCCTGATGCCGAGATACTGACTTTGGATATTCCCGGTAATGGTAGTCTGTATCAACAAACCAGTCCCAATACCATAGAAGACCTGACTGAAGCTTTGCGCGCGCAACTTGCAGACAAAAAAAATCTTAATCTTATTGCGATTTCTATGGGTGGCATGATTGCTATAGATTGGATGAATCGCCACCCTTTAGAAATTAACAGCGCAGTACTGATTAATACTAGCGTGCGTCCTTATTCGCCTTTTTTTCACCGACTACGTTGGCAAAATTATCCTAGCATTTTAACTATGCTTTTTAATTCTGTGGAGAAAATGGATCACAATATATTAGCTCTCACCTCAAACCTGCATCAAAATGACACAGCTCTGTTAGCTGATTGGCAAAAATGGCGTACACAGTACCCAGTATCCAAAATAAGTGCTATCAATCAGCTACGCGCAGCAGCGCAGTTTTTAGCATCAGAAAAACCTGCACATCCTTTGTTAATTATCGGGGCAAAAAATGACCGTTTAGTGGATTATCGTTGCAGCCTAGCTTTACATAAGGCATGGCATAGTGATTATTTGCAGCATGATACGGCAGGACATGATTTGCCTTTAGATGATCCTAAGTGGTTAACTCTAACGATTGAAAAATGGCTTACAGAACAGTAGGACGTAGTTACTGATTTCCCTGTATTGCACAAGTTTTTAGGAATAAAAAATTCAATAATATCCGAAAGCACTGCCAGTCCTTCGAGGACTAGCAGTGCTCCATAACTTAAAGTTTCAGGTTTTATTTAATGTGCATTCCTTGCTG
>CBDVDU010000356.1:0-2113 GCA_965372825.1 uncultured Gammaproteobacteria bacterium
CCATCGGTAGTATTAATAATCAATTGAATTTCATCATTTTTGATCATATCAACAGTATTAGGACGACCTTCATTCACTTTATACACAACGTCACAGGCAAGTCCAGCATCTTTAATAATTTTTGCAGTTCCTTTGGTTGCTACAATCTGGTAATTGTTTTTAATTAGCATTTCTGCAACTTCTACCACTTTTGGCTTATCTGCTTCACGAATACTAATCAACACTTTACCTCCAGCACTGAGATCAACACCCGCCGCTCTCTGTGATTTAGCAAATGCCTCACCAAAAGATTTACCAACCCCCATAACCTCACCGGTTGATTTCATTTCAGGCCCTAGCAATGGATCAACGCCTGGAAATTTAACAAATGGGAATACAGCCTCTTTCACCGAATAATAACTAGGCACGCATTCTTCAGTAACACCTTGTTCTATTAGTGATTTACCTGCCATACATAATGCCGCTATTTTCGCTAAAGGATAACCTGTTGCTTTAGAAACAAACGGTGCTGTTCTTGATGCTCTTGGATTAACTTCTAATACATAAATATTTTCGCCCTGTATTGCGAACTGAGTATTCATTAAACCACGAACACCTAATGCTTCTGCCATTGCTCCGACTTGAACTCTTAGCTCATCCTGAATAAGTTGAGGCAAATCATAAGGCGGAATAGAACAAGCTGAATCACCTGAATGAACCCCAGCTTGCTCAACATGCTGCATTAAGCCGCCGATTAACAAGGTTTCACCATCGTAAATAGCATCAACATCCATTTCAATCGCATCATCTAAAAAGCGATCCAGTAATACCGGCGCATCATTAGACACCCCTATTGCACCTTTCATATAACGCTGCAACGCTTCATCGTTATAAACGATTTCCATGCCTCGCCCACCCAAAACATAAGATGGTCGTACCACTAATGGATATCCTAAATCTTTAGCCACTCCTAATGCTTGTTCTACTGATCGCGCAGTACCATTAGGTGGCTGTTTTAACTTTAATTTATTTAATAAGGCTTGAAATCTCTCACGATCTTCCGCTAAATCAATCGCATCAGGTGAAGTACCAATAATTGGCGCTCCTGCTGCTTCTAAATCACGCGCTAATTTCAACGGTGTTTGACCGCCATATTGCACAATTACACCTTTTGGTTTTTCTAGATGAATAATTTCTAATACATCTTCAAAGGTTAATGATTCAAAATAAAGGCGATCTGAAGTATCAAAATCTGTAGAAACCGTTTCAGGATTACAATTGACCATAATGGTTTCGTAACCTGCTTCACGCAAAGCTAATGCCGCATGTACACAGCAATAATCAAACTCTATCCCCTGACCAATTCGGTTGGGTCCACCCCCTAATATAATGATTTTTTCTTTATCCGTAACACGCGCCTCACATTCTTCTTCATAAGTCGAATATAAATAGGCTGTGTCCGATGAAAATTCTGCCGCACAAGAATCAATACGCTTATAAACAGGACGAACATTCTGTTTGTGCCTTAACTTACGCACTTCAGATTCTTTAGCACCCAGCAACTTAGCAAGACGAGCATCAGAGAAACCTTTCTGTTTTAACCTAAAGAGCTCATCACCTTTCAAAGTTGCTAAAGTTTTAGCCGCTAAAGTTTTTTCAGTTAACACCAAGTCTTCTACTTGCGCTAAAAACCAAGGGTCAATTCGACTTGCTTCATGAACATCATCAAAGGACATACCACTACGAAAGGCATCCGCCACATACCATAAACGCTCAGGCCCAGGATGGCGCATTTCACGCTGCATAATATCAGCTGCATTTGGATTGGTTAAATCAACAATTTCATCTAACCCATCAACTCCAACTTCCAAACCACGTAATGCTTTTTGCAAAGATTCCTGAAATGTACGGCCAATCGCCATTACTTCACCCACAGATTTCATTTGCGTGGTTAATCGATCATCTGCCTGAGGAAATTTTTCAAAAGTAAAGCGAGGTACCTTAGTCACTACGTAATCGATTGTTGGCTCAAATGAAGCAGGTGTTGCTCCCCCTGTGATTTCATTTTTCAATTCATCTAGCGTGTAACCCACTGCCAATTTTGCCGCTACTTTGGCAATAGGAAAACCTGTGG
>CBDVDU010000357.1:0-2095 GCA_965372825.1 uncultured Gammaproteobacteria bacterium
CCTAAAATAGCAGGCTAAAGCACTGCGCCCCATTTATTGTATTAATAGCAATGAGTCTCTAAAGCGGGTAAGTTCATTCTTTTAAGATTCCTTAAACTCGATGTTCAAGTTTTTTAACCGATTGATTTTATTGATAATCCCCTTGGCAAAGAAAATACTAACATCCTTATAAATCAATCACTTATAAAACAAAGCTGAAAAAACTTACTTTTCTTAGCCCAGTTATAGCTGAAAACTTGAACATCGAGTTAAAGCAATACTTGGCGAGTCTTACGGTGAAATTCATGAATTTTCTGCTCTATTTTGGCCGCGGTCATCTGCTCAGGGGCGCAGTCATTAGGACAAGGTAGGCTTTTTGTAGTACCAAAAAGGCGGCAGATTAAAGGGCGCTCTTCATAGACTTCGCAACCATTCTCACCCAAATAAGGACAATTTAATTCATTTAGCGCCTGCTCATGCTCGGCGTCGCTTTTTATTGGCAATCGAAACATTTCTTCAGAAGATGCCGTTACTGGACCACAGCAATCATGACAACCTTCCTTACAAGCAAACGAAGGAATCTGTTCGCGAAAAAAACGAATTTTTTGGTCATTTATAGTCATTTGTCTACCCTATGTTCATCAGTAAATACATTGAAACTACAACAACATTCGTTCTAAAGGACTATTTTCCGGTAGCGTAAATAAATCATCATTGTTCTCTTGGCAGGCATTGATGATTTTTTCTGCTTGTTGCTGTAAAGCTTCTTGAGTCTGTGTATTTTTCTTAATCTGCTCAACTACTTCAAACTCTATACTTTGTAATGCACTTAACAAGCCATTACGTAGACCTTTAAGCGCGGCTTTTTCTACCGAGGGCTTCAGTTTTTTCTTTAAGAAATAAGGAAGTAACCAAGCGATAGCGATTAACATGGAACTATTAACCGCAAAATCGATGCCTACATAATGAGGTATTGCAGCTAAGCTCGCTTCATAAAACTCAATAAAGACTTGATAGCCGACCCAGCCCATTGCTGCCATTGGCAAAATAATTTCTGCAACAAACGCTGTTTTGATAAGCGCCCGTTGGATAACATTACCTGGATTTATTAACGCCTTACGCACCGACAACAAAGTTTTTTCAGCAATCATTTTTTGTGCATTTTCACGTACAGGGAACACAGCTTGCTTGATGGGAGTCGCGGGTAAATCCAGCGTATCCGCTTGGATAATTAACGCATCTAAAGCATCTTCTAAGCGTGATTGCGCCCATTTATCCCATAACCCATGGTGTATCTTATGTGAGGAATGATTATCTAATTCTTTAGCCGATAAATCACTACTATGTACCGCGTAATATTCCGCTAATTGCTGTAGTGACAAAGCCATTGCATCAACTAAAAGGCCCTCAAAACTTTGCCATTGTTTATGCCAAAAAGGAATTAACTCTTGGCTACTTGCAGATGAACCGAGCACTTCAAGAGCAGAAACCAAGGCTTTACTAAGTTCTGCCTTACGAACTTGACCGCCTCTTAACTCTAATTGGGTAACAGTATTTTCAGTTGCCAACGCTTGCATGGCTGTTTCTAAGGCATCAAATTCATCTATTTGAGTGGCTGTTTTATCTATCGCACAACAACTTTGATAAACAATCGGATCATTAAAACCCGCCTTATGCAGTTGCTTAATAAAATCCTGATACTGCTCGACCTCGCCACGATCAGATTGATTTAAAACAAAAATCCACGCATGCTTACCACCTTCAGCCAATAATAACTGCCAAGCTTTATTATCACGATAACGCTCAGGACTAACGACATAAACTAGAACATCTATATGCGGCAACCATTCTAAAACTAATTGCTGATTACTTTGCTCTGCGCTATCAAAATCAGGCATATCTATCCAGATAATATGCTTTTTACTCGCATCTGAATGTTGCGCAACTTTAATTTTGTCTATCGGTAAACGACTAGGTAAATGAGCGATTTTGACACTAGTATGATGAAACAAGGTCACTTCTTTAGATGTTGGCCGAACGACACCGGTACGCGCAATATCTTGGCCTGCCAAACGATTCAATAAAGTACTTTTACCAACGCCTGTTCCGCCTAAAA
>CBDVDU010000358.1:0-2088 GCA_965372825.1 uncultured Gammaproteobacteria bacterium
TAAGCGTGGTAATGCAAAAAATAAAAGGAGCCACTGCTTTTTATATTAATCAACATTTATCAAGAAAAGGGCATTTTTGGGAAAAGTCTTATTTTGATAAAGCTCTTCGGGATGAAAAAC
Source organism: uncultured Gammaproteobacteria bacterium (assembly GCA_965372825.1). Lineage (GTDB taxonomy): Bacteria > Pseudomonadota > Gammaproteobacteria > Methylococcales > Methylomonadaceae > Methyloprofundus. The sequence goes on from CBDVDU010000358.1 coordinate 121, forward strand.
ACTTCCATGTTGTTTATGAATATATTAAGAATAATGCAGTTAAAGCTAACTTGAGTGATGCAGATTTAAGGTTTTATGGGACATTAGAAAATCTAATATAAAGAATGGGGCGCAGGCCTTTGTAGCCTGCAGTTATTGCAAAAGCAGGCTAAAGACCTGCGCCCCAATGTTATACAAATTAATAACAGGAGAAAAAACGATGAGTCATTTTTTAGACCGTCTCAACTTTTTCAAAAAAGTTCAAAGTAAATTTTCAGGTGATCACGGAATTGTCACTAATGAAGACCGCCAGTGGGAAGAGGGTTATCGTAATCGCTGGCGTTTTGATAAAGTCGTGCGTTCAACGCATGGCGTGAACTGTACTGGAAGCTGTTCATGGAATATCCATGTTAAAAATGGCTTGGTTGCTTTTGAAATGCAAGCCACCGATTATCCACGCACCCGACCAGATATGCCGAATCATGAACCGCGCGGCTGTCCCCGTGGTGCAAGTTTCTCATGGTATTTATACAGTCCTTTACGGGTTAAATATCCTTTAATACGTGAGCGTTTAGTCTCTTTATATAGAGATGAGCGTGCAACAGGCAAAGATCCGGTAGAAGCATGGGCAGCCATTCAAGAAGACCCAAGTAAACGTGAAAAATATACTGCAGTTCGTGGCTTAGGTGGCTTTGTACGTGTCGATTGGGATGAGGTTTCAGAGATTATTGCAGCTTCTAATGTTTATACTATAAAAGCCCATGGTCCTGATCGCATTGCTGGTTTTTCCCCGATTCCTGCGATGTCGATGATTAGTTATGCGGCAGGGAGCCGCTATTTAGCATTAATCGGTGGCGCTTGTTTATCTTTTTATGATTGGTACTGCGATTTACCACCGGCTTCACCACAAACTTGGGGCGAACAAACCGATGTCCCTGAGTCGGCTGATTGGTATAACTCAACGTACCTAGTGGTTGCCGGTGCGAATTTACCGATGACTCGCTCACCTGATGCACATTTCTATTCAGAAGTGCGTTATAAGGGTGCAAAAGTCGTCGCGATTTCACCCGATTATGCAGAATATGTAAAGTTTGCTGATTTATGGATGCCCGCTAAACAAGGGACTGATGCCGCAATTTTCTTGGCGATGGGGCATGTGGCTTTAAAAGAATTCCATGTCGATAAGCAAGACCCTTATTTTGAAGAATATGCACGTACTTATACCGATTTGCCAATGTTGGTTATTTTGGATGAATACGAAGGCAGCTATATTTCTGGACGATTTGCACGTGCAGCAGATTTTGACGATAGTTTAGGTGAGAAAAATAATCCTGATTGGAAGACTGTTGTTATTGATGAAAAAACGGGGGATGTTTTTGCACCGAATGGCTCGATTGGTTTTCGTTGGGGTGAAGAAGGTAAATGGAATTTACTCCCTAAAAAAGGTCGTCGTAATACTAAGCCGCGTTTAAGTATGATTTTTGAGAATGATGGTGTGGTTGATGTTTTGATGCCTGATTTTCAATCGGGTACTGATGTCTCTATGCATCGCAATGTTCCTACTAAGAAAATTACTCTGAATGGTAAAGCCGTTTTAGTTGCCACAGTATTTGATTTGCAATTAGCACAATACGGTATTGATCGTGGTTTAGGTGGCGAGGCTGCAAAAGGCTATGATGACGCTAGCATCCCAAATACGCCAGCTTGGGCAGAGAAAATCACTGGCGTAAAACAAGCTGATATTATCCGTAGTGGCCGTGAATTTGCTGATAATGCCGCGAAAACCATGGGTAAATCCATGGTGATCTTAGGTGCAGGTTTAAACCATTGGTATCACAATGATATGAACTACCGTGCCATTATGAATTTATTGCATATGTGTGGCTGTGTTGGTCAAAGTGGCGGTGGCTGGGCGCATTATGTGGGGCAAGAAAAACTGCGTCCACAAGCGGGTTGGGCACCGATTGCCTTTGCTTTAGATTGGCAAAA
>CBDVDU010000359.1:0-2059 GCA_965372825.1 uncultured Gammaproteobacteria bacterium
AAAGAGGCACGTATGTATATCTGTATTTGTAAAGCTGTCACCGACTCACAAATTCAAACCGCCATTGATGATGGCATCAACACGCGTAAAGCTTTACATCAATGTCTTGGTGTAGGCTCAGATTGCGGTAAATGCAATCGCCATGTCCGTGAACTTATTAATAAAAATAATGTGTCAAACATGGCAATACCCGTTATGATCTAATTTTATTAACACAGTTTGGATTACATTATGAAAGGCGACACCAAAGTTATTGCATTTTTAAATCAAGCACTCGAAAATGAACTAACAGCAATTAACCAGTATTTTTTACATGCCCGAATGTATAAAAATTGGGGCTTTAGCAAACTCAATGAAAAGGAATATCACGAGTCTATTGATGAAATGAAGCATGCCGACTTATTAATTGAGCGTATTTTATTTCTTGAAGGACTGCCTAATTTACAAAATATTGGCAAAATTCTAATTGGTGAAAAGCCGCTAGAAATGCTCCGCTGTGATCTGCAACTAGAATTAATTGCTATTCCCCCACTACGCGAAGCTATTGAATATTGTGAAAGCGTCAAAGATTTCGTTTCTCGCGATCTATTTACTCATATATTAGAAAGCGAAGAAGAACACGTAGACTGGCTGGAAACCCAACTCGAATTGATAGAAAAAGTAGGCATTGAAAATTACCTACAATCACAAATGTAATCATAGCAGACCCACAACGCTTAATTGGCTGTGGGTCCGTACAGAAACAAAATTTCACTAACTTTAGTACGTACAAGTGAAACATAACTTACAAAGCATATTTATCGCGATAAAAACAGGGATAAAAGAGCAGTAAGATAAGTATTTAGGGTAGATAAGTACCTAATAAAAATTAATTTAACATTTCTGTAGGATGGGTAGAATGGAGTGCCTGTTTTTAGGCGTGCAATGAAACCCATCAACCTCACGCAGAATGATGGGTTTCGCAAGAAAACGCTCTACCCATCCTACGTAAATACGTCAAATATAAATGTTAAAATAATTATGCATACGTACTTATGACTAATATGCAGAACTAAGGTACATTTAGATCTGTGAATAATATTTGTCTAAAAATAATATAAGGAAAAACTCAGCTTAATTTTTCCTATCAACAAAACACGCAGCCCTTTTCAAGGATTTCTCAACAATGGCAATGCGCTTAGCTATTAAATAGAATGCACATAACGATTAATAATTTGTTTCGCTGGCTCACCTGAAGCTAAATAGTCCTCAAATAATGCCAATACATCATTAATAGAGACATAAGCAAAAGCACCGAAGCCCTTGTTCACCAAAAAAACTTCATGTAGCTCTGTAATAAATTTAATACGTTCTCGGGCTAAATCAGACATTATCATATTCCTTGTGCTTTTAACTATAAGATGTGTATAAGGATAAGTACCTTACTAAACTAAATCTGTGAACTATTCAGGCAATTCTGCAGATCAAACTCTAAATACTTCACATAACTCACTCACGCTTATCTTTTCCCACAAAGGATTCAAATAGCATAAAGACTACTCCGACGGTAATCGCCGAATCGGCAATATTAAAAACAGGCCAATGATAGGCTTGATAATAAACATCTAAAAAGTCGATAACATAACCATAGATAACACGGTCAATTAAATTACCTACCGCACCACCAAGAATCAAACTTAAAGAAACAGCGAGTAAAGTTTCGTCTTTTTTAAGGCTTTTTAAATAAATCACCAGCCCCACGCTGATTCCTGCGGCAAGAGCAGCAAAAAACCAGCGCTGCCAACCACCCGCATCACTTAAAAAACTAAATGCCGCACCATAATTACGTGCATAAGTAATGCTAAAACCAGGAAAGACTGGAATAGATTGATATAAACTCATACTGATATCAATCCATATTTTACTGAGCTGATCGAGTATTAAGATTAACCCTGATAGCCATAGCCATTTCATCATAAATATTCACTCTTAAAAAATACAAACTAAAACGTAGTTACTTCCGTCAATATTAAATTAACAGGGCTTGCTTTTAAGCCCTCCCTTGCTGGGGAGGGTTGGG
>CBDVDU010000360.1:0-2057 GCA_965372825.1 uncultured Gammaproteobacteria bacterium
AGCAGGAATCTATAGTGTGCGCATGGATTCCCGATTAAAGACTTCGGGAATGACGACCATTACAGTAATTATTTATTGGGATTGGTATAACTTTATCATTCGCAACTACAAATTAATCCAGTGCCTCTAGCCAAGCACATTGATACGGATACAGTTTCAATGTGCGTGTGCCTTTACCTAATGCGGTACGCTCAATGAGGTCACGCCATACGCCAGAACCTTCAATAGTGGGATGCTCGGGTAAGGTTAATATCTGTATCTCCGGTGAGATATTATTAATACAGAGTATGTGTTGTTGCTGATCAAGGCTGGTGCGCCAGAAAGCAAAAAGATTGTCGCCTAAGGAAAGGGTTTCTTGTAAAGCACTCGGGTGGAATGCGGGATGTTTGCGCCGTATTTGTAACTGTCGCTTTAATTCATGAAAAACGGTGCCATGTGCGGCAGTAGGGTTATTTAATAGATCCAGTAATTCATCATATTGCCATTTGCGCCGATTAATTGAGCGCGTGCGTCCAGTTTGTTCAACGCCTTGATGGTCGCTTGTTGTCGCGATGAGGCTGTGTATATACAAAGCTGGAATACCTTGCAAGGCAATCATAATAGTATGCGCGGCAATAAAACGCGGCACTTGATAGTCATCAAGCCCTAGGTGCGTGCCTTTTAGTGCATCAAACAAAGCGATATTGATTTCGTAAGGGGATTCTTTGCCAAATGTATCAGTACGCATGCTGACATAACCTTTATATTCATGCATGGCATCAACCAAAGCCTGCACTTCTTGCTCAGGCAAAATGCCTTCTGCTGGGCGCAGGCCGATACCATCATGTGAGGCGATAAAGTTTAAATAAGTGCAGTTTTTGGGCGGGCGCGGCATATCTTTTGCCCACTGGCTTAGGTAATGGCTATTGCCATGATACAAAGCATGTAGCAATAGAGGCGGCAAGGTAAATTGATAGACCATGTGCGCTTCATCGCTATTGCCGAAGTAACTTAGGTTTTCCCCGTTAGGCACATTGGTTTCGGTAATTAAAACGGTGCCCGGTGCAACTACATCAAGAATGTCGCGTAATAATTTCACCACTTCATGTGTTTCACGTAGATTGATACAGCGTGTCCCAGCTTTTTTCCATAAAAATGCGATAGCATCTAAGCGAATGAATCGCGAGCCTTTAGCCACATAGAGCAATAAAATATCAATAAATTCAAACAGCACATCGGGGTTGGCAAAATTGGCATCAATTTGATCCTCACCGAAAGTGGCCCAAACATAGCGAATACCATCATGTGTATGTACTGGTGTTAACACAGCTGAGCTACGCGGGCGAACGACTAATGATACGTCGGTGTCTTGCGGCATTTCGAGAAAATAATCACAGCCGGGTTGCTGCTTGCTTAAATACTCTGTAAACCATAAATTTTCCCGCGAGACATGGTTAATGACCAAGTCAGTCATTAAATAAAAATCTTTATTGATGCGCTCTATATCGCTCCAGTCACCTAGTGTAGGGTTGACCGTTTTATAGTCTATGACCGAAAAACCATCATCGGAACTATAAGGAAAATAAGGCAGTATATGCACACTATTAATACTGCCTTTAAGGTGCAAGGATAGGAATTCATGCAAGGTTTGCAGTGGTACTTCATCGGGTTGCTGAATACTGTCGCCATAAGTAATGAGGATAATATCCTGTTCACTCCAATGCGGTTCGTTAGCATTTATTTCCGCTTTAATCGACTCCTGTTGCAAGCGGTTAATTAAGCGCTCCATTAACTGGCTTACTCGTTCTGCACCATAAAGAAGAGTAAGTCGAGATTCTGCATTTTGCGTAAACCAATGCGCTAGTTCAGTCGTATCGGACATAAATAAACCTCTTATGTAATTAATATAGAAGCAATGTTAAGGGGCGAGAATTCAATAATACCCGAGTCTTACTTGTCTTTTGACTCCTCGAGCGCTAGAAAAACAGTTGCGTAGCTCGCTATGCGCCCGTTTCCATAACACACCCGTGAAGCAAAAATCCTGCGTTATAATTTCGGGATGTTATTTCATGCACGTT
>CBDVDU010000361.1:0-2033 GCA_965372825.1 uncultured Gammaproteobacteria bacterium
ACTACACCTGTCATATACATACGAGCGCGACGCACTTCAACCCCTTCAGTTGCGCCTTGACTTAATTCGTTAGCACCAATATCACCATCAGCCTCAACTTGCAAACGACCACCAAATTGGAATTTGAATTGTTTATCTGCAGTTTCAACTTTTAACCCTTTTTCACCGACCGATACTTTGACATTATTAGTCCAGTCTTTAGCTTCTTCCTTTGCCGCTACTGCTTCTTTGTCGGATAACTCTTTATATTGAGTTTGATTAATTGCACCATTTTTTAATAGCGTATCTAATAATTCGCTATCTGCTGCTTGAGCGCTAACACTGCCTAGGGCGGCAGTGATAGCTAAAGCTAAAATTTTTCCAGAGTTTTTTGTGACCATTGTTATTTTCCAAAAAGTTTTGAAGAAAGAATATAAAACATGAGCTATGGTAAAAAAACTATATGACAAAATGATGACAAAATAAAAAATATGTCGCTAAAATACAACACAGATAGATAGGGAATACACCGGAGAGACAACAAAAGAAAGGGAATGTAGCTAAAATACAACAAAATAAATCGACTAAGAAAATCCTTTCTCTTTATCATTTTTGTGAGCATCCTCGCAAAAATTTATGTAGCACTTATTGTCATCCTTCATTTCTCGGTTAAAACTTTTTGATTTAACAAACGTAGCCCGTATGAAGCTTGTGGAATACGGGCTACGCCTTTGTTCTTGATTCATATGGATTATCAAAATGTAAACTACTTGTATGATGTTTAAGCTAGCCTTCCACCTTTGCTTAGGAAGCAAAATTAAATAATACCCGAAAGCACTGCCAGTCCTCAGAGGACTGGCAGTGCTATGTAACCTAAAGTTTCGGATTTTATAAAGCGCGTATTCCTTAAGCAGACATTGAAATAGCGTCACTGCTAAATCCTTAAATACTATCCAGCAAGCAAATAAACTACCAAAAAGTCCCTGCCTGAATGGCTTCTGACTTGCCCGTCAAACGTTGCTGACTAATTTTTTTTAAATACTGAAAAATAAGGCCGGCTGCTTGCTGCTCTTCTTCGCCCCAATGATTAACTCGTCCATCACAATAGCGCTGACGCAATAACTGGCTTTCTTGTTTCGATTGCGTGTGAGTTAATTTATCTATAGATTGCCACCCCGCATTATTAGTACATAAAGTATTTTTAGCTTGTTTAGACTGCGCTAAAAAATCCTGAATAACGTCTTGATGCTGCTGCGCCCAAGCACGCTTAAATACATAACCAATACTCGGTACTTTTTGCTCTATGCCTAAACCTTGCAAAATATCAGCACCGGTCATTAATATCCTATAGCCCTTTGCTTCCAGTCGCGCGGCATAATGCCAATAAGTTAATAAAGCATCAACCCGCTGCTGTTTTAATTGCTGCGTTAATAAAGGTGGCGCACCATAAACTTTTTCTATTCCCTGAAATAACTCGCCCTGCCCCTGCTTTTGCATTAAGGCTTGTAATAACAAACTATTTTTATCCAGCTCACCCCCTGCTATCGCAAGGCGTTTACCTTTTAAATCCTGCCACGTTTTAATCTTACTATCTTTAGCAACGACTAATGCCCCCGTAGTATTGGAATAGGGATAAAACGTATAATCTCGCCCTAAGTTGCGCTGATACGACACCCAAATCCAATCGGCAACAATGATATCCACCGCGCCTGATTGCAAAGCGATCTTACCTGCTTGTGGGTTTGCCATCGGTATGACCTGCAAAAGATAGCCGTCAGTTTCCATCTGTTTTGCTTGACGCATAACATCCAGCTCCCAATTGACCGTACCATAAGCCAATACACCCAAACGAAGCGTAGTTTTGTCGCTGGCATAACTCAGCTGGCAACAAATCAATGAAGCAATAAAAAGTAGTTTTTTAATCATCATGATAAATAGTGAAAGAATATTTTAATTACTGATAAAATTAGCAGCTAATTAGACTACTGATTTAAGACGGAACATAACTACATTTGTAGGGCGTGGCTTTAGCCCGCCAGCGCCAACGAATATCT
>CBDVDU010000362.1:0-2005 GCA_965372825.1 uncultured Gammaproteobacteria bacterium
GAATCGCTGCGAGCTCTTTAGTTTCCTGCTAAAAGCTTGCTGGAATGACGCTTTTTCTTGGGTATATGAGTTTTAGTGTAAATATATTGGGATTGGTATAAACTCCCCGCCCCCGATTTTTCATGATAGGTAATAAAAAAAATGGCAATGAAGCCCCCAAAAAGTCTTGAAGCACTGATAGCCGATGGGTTTATTGATGAAGTCATTCATCCACTAAAAAGTGGTAAAGAAGCCGCTGTTTATGTGGTGCTTTCAGAAGGTGAAATTCGCTGCGCTAAAGTATATAAAGCCGCCAAAAATCGCGGCTTTCATAAACAAGCTTTGTATCAAGAAGGTCGTAAGGTACGTAATAGCCGACAAGCACGCGCGATGGAAAAAAAATCCCAGTTTGGCCGTAAGCAACAAGAAGAAGTCTGGCAAAATGCTGAAGTCGATGCGTTATATCGCCTTGCAGCAGCAGGCGTGCGCGTACCAAAGCCACACAACTTTGTCGAAGGCGTATTGCTGATGGAGCTAGTAACTGATGGACATGGCGCGGCCGCACCTAGGCTTAACGACCTTGTTTTAAGTCAAGAACAAGCACTTGAATATCATGGCCTTTTAATTACAGAAGTAGTCAGAATGCTTTGTGCTGGGCTCGTTCACGGTGATTTATCTGAATTCAATATACTGATTGATGAGCACGGCCCCGTTATTATTGATTTACCCCAGGCCGTTGATGCCGCGGCAAATAATAATGCGGCTAAAATGCTAGAACGAGATGTTAATAATCTAGCTGCCTATTTTGGTCGTTTTGCCTCTGAACTGCTAAATACTCAGTATGCCAAAGAAATCTGGAAAATTTATCAAACCGGCAAACTAAGCCCTGATACAAAACTGACCGGCATTTTTCAAGCAAGCAATAAAAAAGCCAATGTCAAAAGTATCATGCGCGAAATCGACGATGCCCGAGATGAAGCAATTCGACGTAAATATGAGCAAAATGATTAGGAATATTTATACAAAATTAATTACAGCCACCTAATCCAGTCCAGTCCATACCGGCAAAAATTCAACTTAGCCTTTAATTTTGCTAAACTACCTTAGTCTTCTGTTTCTTAATTGATTAATTGCCTATGCCCATCACTCTACATAGCGATTTAACCATTGCCGACTTATTGCAAGGTGATGTACAACTCGCGTCTCCACCAAACATTTACTTTGAACTGCAAAAAGTATCTGAGGATCCGAATAAGTCATTAGCTGATGCAGCTTTTATTATTGAGCAAGATGCGGCCCTGTCATTAAAGCTACTAAAAATAGTAAACAGTGCTTTTTATGGATTTCCTGCACAAATTACTTCAATTAGCAGAGCAATAACCATGATCGGCATTAAAGAACTACGCAGTATCGTTCTTAGTACCGTGATTATAGATAAATTCTCTAATTTGCCGGGAGACATGATAAATATGCATGATTTCTGGGCAAGAAGCTTACGCTGTGCGCTCATTGCCCAAGAGCTCGACAAGCATTTGGATAATGAATTCTCCGACTCCGCTTTTCTTTGTGGAATCGTACATAATATTGGCCAGTTAGTATTTCTCCTGCGTATTCCTGAGCTAGCAAGAAAGTCTTTCTTAGCACTTCAGGCGCAAGAGGGTCAGCAATCAGCCCTCGATGAAATAGACATTGAAAAAAGCTTAATTGGCTTCGATCACTTTCAAGCTGGCTCTGCTTTAACTAAGCTATGGAACCTTCCTGAGCTGATCACCGAATCTATAAGATTACACGCATATCCCGATAACACTGACGCTTACCATAAAATAGCCTCTATCATTCGTGTCGCAGACACTTATAGTCGAATAGACCGAGACTGGAGTAACTTAGGGCCAAATAACCTAGACGTGTCGATTGATGAGATAAGCACCATTCTTGATACAACACATGAAAAATTTGAACAAATTTTTAAAGTCTTTTATCACGGGTAAAGCTAACTAGAATATGAACACAAAAAAGCATAAGCCCC
>CBDVDU010000363.1:0-1988 GCA_965372825.1 uncultured Gammaproteobacteria bacterium
ACGTTTTTTTACTTCGTTAAAAAAATCTAACCCAGCCTACGATGTCCCGTCTTAAGTGGGTAGCCACAACTGCTCATGCATTCCCAAGCAGAAGCGATCGAAACGATAAGGTAATCTATTGTGGGAGGGGCTTTAGCCCCGATTTTATACAAGTCGCGGCTAAAGCCCCTCCCACAACATACCCTCGATCAACAATACTAAAACTGCCTAAGCTCAGTTAATAAAAATTATTGCATGCCGATATATGTATCACTTGCGGACTAAAGTCCACCCTACCAGCAAAATAATTTCATGATTGATTACCAACAAATCCCCCCTAGTGGCGACCTTAACGCATCTAAACTTCGTCTGCAATATTGCGCTCAACAACACTTATTGAAACATGCTGTTGCCGCTGAATTTAATGGACACGGTGATGGTTTTCAAGAGCTAGTCAAAGCACATATCAATTTAGGTAAACACTGCCAAGACACCGGTTTAATTTTATCTCTGAATGCGCATATTTGGGGCTCAATCTTCCCGCTAATACTTTATGGTAGCGAAGCACAAAAACAAACATGGCTACCCGACTTATTATCAGGTGTCCTAATTGCGGGTCATGCGATTACCGAACCTCAAGCGGGGTCAGATATTAATGCGTTAACAGCAACAGCCGTTGCAACTGAATCTGGTTTCATCTTAAACGGTCATAAACGCTTTATCACTAATACACCCATTGCTGATGCTTTGCTGATTTACGCAAAATTAGATGGAAAACTCTCTGGTTTTTTAGTACAAAAACAAGATATTGGCGCGAATTTCAGTGATCAACCTAGCGTAACTGGTTGCGCAAGCGCCACGATGGGCGACGTTATCCTGCAAGATTGCGCCATACCTTTAGATCGCCAGTTAGGTAAAACAGGCGCTGGCGGTATGATGATACAAAACGCATTAGAGCTAGAACGAGCCTTTATTTTTGCGGGTATTATCGGCATTATGCAATGGCAGTTAGAGCAAGTTGTAAAGTTCAGCCGTCAGCGACAAAGCAATGGCGCGCATTTAGGTGTAAATCAAGCCATCAGCCATAAAATTGCCGATATGCAATGCCGTGTAGATACTTGTTTGTTATGGGTCAATGAGTGTGCGCGTTTAAAAGATGCCGGCAAACGCATTAGCTTAGCCAGTGCGCAAACCAAATTAATCGCTAGCGAAGCTTTTTTACAGTCGAGCTTAGATGCTGTGCAAATATTCGGAGCGACTGGTTTACTCGAAGAAAATAAAATGACCGGCTTGGTGCAGGATGCTATGGCCAGTCGTTTATTTTCTGGCTCATCGGAAATCCAAAAAAATATGATTGCCGCTTTAATGGGCACTGGCTCTGGCTATAGAAGCAAAGCATAATAGACGCTTTGCAAATTTATTACATTCCTCATAAATTAATAGATTCGTCATTCCCGAAGTCTCTTATCGGGAATCCATGGTTGGCCTATAGTTTCCAGCTAAAAAATGACTGACTGTTAATACGCAACCTTTTCGATATTTACTTTATGTTTCTACGCGCCCTTTTAGCTTTCTTACTGGTTCCTGTTGTCGTCACGGGAATTGTACCTTTTATACTATCACTCTACGACCCTTACAAGGGTCAAGGCAACCTATCTGGGTTAGCCGTTCTTGCTATTGGCTTAGTGATATTACTATGGTGTGTACGTGACTTTTATATCTCTGGAAAAGGCACGTTAGCGCCCTGGGATCCACCTAAACATCTGGTGACTGTTGGCCTATACAGATATGTCAGGAACCCCATGTATCTCGGGGTTTTCTTTATTCTATTAGGCTGGGCAATCAGCACAGCATCACTGCTTATTTCCGGCTTTACCATTTTCTTATTTATCGCATTTTACTTTAGAGTAAAAACGCATGAAGAGCCTTGGGCGGAAGAGATGTTTGGTACTGAATGGGAAAAATATAAGAATAATGTGCCGAGATGGCTGCCGCAGACTAAAGGCTAT
>CBDVDU010000364.1:0-1975 GCA_965372825.1 uncultured Gammaproteobacteria bacterium
TAAATAACGTCAGAAACGCTTAATTGAATAAGTAATAATCCAATAGAAAAAAAGCACTTGAGGTTAAAGCTCGAGGAGATTTTCAAAGAAAGTAATCGTTGTAATAAGAGTGAAGCACTAGGTATTTTAACATTGTAAGCGTTAAAGCAATAAGTAGGGCGGACTTCAGACCGCCATTGCTAAAAACGCGAACTGAAGTCCGTTCTACAATAGGATGAACGTCCCGTTTTTAATTTATCGTCGGAACAAGCCTTTCACTCAATTTTTAGACTGTAACCAAGCTAACGCACCTAAGCCCGCAGCTCGACCGCTAGCAAAAGCCGCGTTCAGTAAATAACCGCCGGTTGGGGCTTCCCAATCGAGCATCTCTCCGGCACAAAATACGCTGGGCAGGTTTTTAAGCATCAGTTGTTCATTCATTGCACTAAAACACACACCGCCCGCCGTGCTAATAGCTTCATCAATAGGGCGAGTGGCGGTTAATTGAATGGGTAAGGCTTTAATTGTAGCGGCTAATCTGGGTATATCAGATAATTCACTGGCAGATAAATGTTCGCGTAATAAAGCTGATTTTGCTCCATGAATACCTACAGTCCTGCGTAAATGATTGCTCATAGATTTGGAGCCTCTAGCGCGAGAAAGTTCTTTGGTAACGCGGGCTAAATTTTTATCGGGTGTTAAATCTAAGTACACAGTCACGGAGCCCTGAGCATTTAATGTGTCTCGCAGTGGAGCGGATAGGGCATAAATCAAACTGCCTTCTACCCCTGATTCGGTGAGCATTAATTCGCCATTTTTTTGCTGTAACTGCCCTGTAGCATCAGTAAAAGATAAGGTCACGGATTTTAAGGGTTCAGCCGCAAAGCGTTCACGGAAATAGTCGCTCCAGGCTACGATAAATCCGCAGTTAGCCGCCTGCAAAGGTGTGATAGCAATATCTCGTTTTGCGAGTAAAGGTAGCCATTTTCCATCAGATCCGAGCTTGGCCCAGCTACCACCACCTAAAGCGAGTACAACGACATCGGCTATGACTGTTTTTTCTATTTCAAGATGGTTAAAGCGTAATGCTTGCTTAGCATCCCAACCTAGCCAGCGGTGTCGAGTATGTATTCTTACACCTGCTGTGCGTAAGCGGTGCAACCACGCTCTTAATAAAGGCGCAGCTTTCATTTCTAGTGGAAACACGCGTTGCGATGAGCCGACAAAGGTAGTAATACCCAGTTCGCTGACCCAGTCGCGTAGCATTTGTGGGCTAAAGTCATTTAATAAAGGCTCGATATTAGCTTGGCTAGCACCATAGCGAGTGACAAAATCATCGAAAGGTTCGGCATGGGTTATATTTAATCCACCTTTACCAGCGAGTAAGAATTTTCGTCCCACCGAAGGCATAGAATCGTAAAGGTCTACATGTACGCCTTCTTGACTCAGCATTTCTGCCGCCATTAATCCCGCAGGGCCTCCGCCAATAATGGCGGCAGTAAAAATAGCTGGTTTGTTGTCAGTCATAAGGAGATTAATTGAGCTTAAGCGAGGGTATTATTGAATTTTCGTTCCTTAGGAATGCACATTTAATAAAGGTATGTAGCACTGCCAGTCCTTTCGGATATTATTAAATTTTGCTTCCTTAGTGGAAGAGAAATGCGGTTAATGCAATACGTAAGCAATAAGCTATTTTAAATAGGCTTTAAGTCTACTAAGGTTCATTGGAAACGGCAAATATGAAATAGTATTGATTAAGGTTTTGAGGGTTAATATGTACTTGTATAAAAAACATACAATCTAGTGCTAGGCCTTTATTTTCAGGGGGGTTCTGTCGTTATGCAAAAATAACGCACAATGTTATCCACAGGAAATGTGCGTAACTGTCATAGAGTGGTAATAAAGTTTGTTTATTTTTCGGCATCCTTCATTCTTTAGTTTACACTTTAAGTGGGAGCGGCTTTAGCCGCGATAAGTACTCACGAAAAATTAATTT
>CBDVDU010000365.1:0-1955 GCA_965372825.1 uncultured Gammaproteobacteria bacterium
GGCTAAGGCACTAAACTCGACGCAGAGCGTCTAAATATGCATTCCCACGCAGAAGCGTGGGAACGAGTAAACTTGTGGGAGGAGCTTTAGCCCCGACTTATATAAAATCGCGGCTAAAGCCACTCCCACCATCACTAACTATAAATTTTTCAGTAACTCACGGATCATCTCGGTAGAAAACCCTCTTTGCTGCAAGAAGCGACTGCGCTTTAGTTGCTCTTTTATATCTATGGCTGAAGTATCAGCACCGTACTTTTTCTCGTAAACTTGCTCTAACAATTCCTGCCAACTTCCGGCAATATCCTCAACAGCCATATCAAAATAACAATCGCCAGCACCACGCTGTTGTAGTTCTGCTTTAATTCGTAATGGGCCAAAGCCTCGGTGCACTCGACTTCTTGCATAGCTTTCGGCAAATCGAGTATCACTTTGCAAGCCTTGCTCAACCAGTTCAATTATAACTAGATCAATATCAGAGCGAGAAAAGCCTTTAGCAGAGACCTTTTGCAGCAGTTCTTTCTGACTATGTTCACGCCTTATTAAGTACTGCAAACAGGCTTCTTTTATTGCTTTAAACTTATCTAAATCATTCTCAAATTCAAGCATGCACATAAGCGGACTAAAGTCCGCCCTACGCTAGGCCATCCGCAGCATCAGATTTTACACCAGATTTTTCTGAATCATCTTTAACACCAAAAACTTCATCGCGAATTTTAGCTTCAAGTTCTATAGCTACAGCAGGGTTTTCTTTTAAATAAAGACGCACGTTCTCTTTACCTTGGCCGATTTTATCACTGCCATAACTGTACCAAGAGCCGGCTTTATTAACAAAGCCATATTTGACACCTAAATCTACTAACTCACCTAAAAAGGAAACCCCTTCTCCATAGATGATTTCAAATTCAGCTTGCTTAAAGGGCGGAGCGACTTTATTTTTAACAACTTTAACCCGCGTTTCGTTACCAATAATTTCATCGCCTTTTTTAATCGCACCAATACGACGAATATCTAAACGTACCGAAGCATAGAATTTTAAAGCATTACCACCAGTTGTTGTTTCTGGGCTACCGAACATAACACCAATCTTCATACGAATCTGATTGATGAAGATAACCATGGTATTAGAGCGTTTAATATTTGCCGTTAATTTACGTAAAGCTTGTGACATTAAGCGCGCTTGTAAGCCCATATGAGAATCCCCCATATCGCCTTCAATTTCTGCTTTGGGCGTTAAAGCGGCAACCGAATCGATAACCACAACATCCACTGCATTCGAGCGCACTAACATATCAACAATTTCTAGTGCTTGCTCGCCAGTATCTGGCTGAGAAACTAATAAATCATCAACATTAACACCAATTTTTTCTGCATAGCCAATATCTAAAGCATGTTCCGCATCAATAAAAGCCGCCGTACCGCCGACTTTTTGCATCTGTGCAATCGCCGATAAAGTCATGGTTGTTTTTCCTGACGACTCCGGCCCGTAGATTTCAATAACTCGGCCACGCGGTAAACCACCACAACCGAGCGCTATATCTAATGACAAAGACCCAGTAGAAACTGTTTGTATATCACGCGAGGCGGTATCATCGCCCATGCGTATAACTGCGCCTTTACCAAACTGTTTTTCAATTTGCATTAAGGCCGCGCCTAATGCTTTCTTTTTATTCTCATCCATAGTCTATTTAGTCAGCCTGAAACTTCGCGCATTAAAAAACAAAATATTATCCCATAGCCTGATTAAAGCGCATAACAAAATTCACATTTAAATATGCTCAATCCAAATACACATCCCGACTAGCAACAAAACATAATTAGCACGTAAAAAAAAGACCAGCATAAGCTGGCCTTTTCTGCATTCAAATAAAACTAACTACATTACATTTTGAACTGTGTACGTAGTGTAAATGAGTGTACACCGTGATCAAGATCACTACCATCAAGCTCATTAACAG
>CBDVDU010000366.1:0-1949 GCA_965372825.1 uncultured Gammaproteobacteria bacterium
GCTCCTGCATTACAAAATGAAATTTTAGCTCTAAATGGGATTTTATATGGCGGGGGAAACAAGGAATGGCAAGGGGCGGCATTATGGACAGCTTTTAAGGAAAATCAGCCGGTAACAACCAAACAAACAACTGAAGCAGAGCCACTGCCGCCTTTATTTAAAATCCAGTAGCGCCTATGGAGCCTGCGTAATACGGAATGTTTGTGTTGCTGGGCTACCTGTACAAATAGATTCCCAATAAAGACCTCAGGAATGCGCAGAAATAAGACCAACACAATAGGCCACCGCACTTTAGGCTGCTTATAAAATGCAGGCTAAAGGCCTGCGCCCCACACGTTGCCTGCGATTTAGACTGACTACTCAGTTTCCGGCTTCTGGTCGCGCTGCAATAAATTTTGTACAGCGCTTAAAGGTGCGAGACCATCATACAATACATGATAAGTTTGTTCTGTAATCGGCATATCGATACCATGTTTCTTGGCTAGCCTATAAGTTTCTCTTGCCGCAGAGATACCTTCTACTTCCTGACCAATTTCTTGTATTGCTTGCTCTTTATTCTTACCTTGCCCTAAAGCTAATCCAAAACGCCGGTTGCGTGATTGATTATCGGTACAAGTCAGAATTAAATCCCCCAGCCCCGACAAGCCCATCAAGGTTTCCTGCTGCCCGCCTAAAGCGGCATTAAGGCGAATAATTTCAGCAATACCACGCGTCACTAAAGCCGCTCGGGTATTTGCACCAAAACCTATGCCGTCAGCAATACCTGCGGCAATGGCAAGGACATTTTTAACGGCTCCACCCACTTGGACGCTGATAATATCGGTCGTTGTATAAGTACGGAAACGAGGACTGTGCATCAACGCGGCAAGTTCATCAGAAAAGGCTTGTTGAGTTGAGGCAATGGTCACCGCCGTGGGTAAATCAGCGGCGACTTCTTTAGCAAAAGAAGGCCCTGATAAGATTGCCGCCGGCGTTTCGGGAGAGAATACATTAGCCACCGTCTGATGCAATAATTCACCCGTTTCTGGGTTAAAACCTTTGGTTGCCCAAGCAATTTTGACATTCTTAGACACAAATGGCTTTATTTTAAGCAGTGTTTCTTTAAAGGCGTGACTCGGTACTGATATTAAAATAATGTCGCTAAATTGCGCAGCTAATTTTAGGTCATCAGTGACCTGTAGTGAATCTGGGAAAGACAAACCAGCAAGATAACGTTTATTTTGTCTATCTCGCGCCAAATTTTGAATATGTTTGGGGTGGTGCCCCCAAAGCATCGTTTGATTACCATTTCTAGCAGCTTGAATGGCTAATGCGGTGCCCCAAGATCCGGCTCCAAAAACGCTAATTTTGCTGGTCATATTGATTATTAATTTAAAGTTTTAGAGCCTTCTGCTTGTTGAGCTTGCTGCAAATGTTGCGCATATAAAGCATCAAAATTAACAGGAGCTAATAATAATTGTGGAAAGCCACCTTTAGCCACTAAATCTGAAACGACTTCACGTACATAAGGGAATAAGATATTAGGACAGAAACTGCCTACCATAGGCCCCATTTCAGCTTCAGTAAAGCCCGCTAAAGAAAAGATCCCTGCTTGCGTTGCTTCAACTAAATAAGCAACTGTTTCTCCGGTTTTTACTGTCACCGTCACGGTAATAGACACTTCAAACATTGAGTCTTCTAATGGTGTAGCGTTAGTAGCTAAATTAAAATCTACAGCAGGCTCCCATTTTTCAGTAAACAGTTGCGGCGAAGCAGGAGATTCAAAAGAAATATCTTTAGTATAAATTTTTTGAATGGAAAATTGTTTTTCTTGTGCTTTAGTTTCTTCAGCCATGATCTTTTAAAGTAGTATTATGATTAAATTGAAATATAGGCTAGCACTTAACACGAAACATTAATAATATAGGGCGGACTTTAGTCTGCCATAGCTAAAAAGCGGACTAAAGTCC
>CBDVDU010000367.1:0-1914 GCA_965372825.1 uncultured Gammaproteobacteria bacterium
CCTTGAATGCGGTAATAATTAGATGGGCCGGCAGTGACGTCAGTAATTTTTTCCAGATTAAAGTGTGCATCTAAATCTGCTTTAATCTGGTCGCTAGAGTAATAGGCTTCGGCACGATCATGTGAATTAATGATACCTAAGGGCATTTCTTCAATAAAGCTAATGTCGATACCTGAATCCAGTGCAAACAAGACTAAATCAACCACTTCATCATCATTGCGGTTTTTTAATATCACTGCATTGATTTTTATACGTTTGAAGCCAGTATTAATAGCCGTGCGTATACCTTTTAACACAATATCCAGGTCACCGGTACGGGTTAATTCTTTAAATTTTTTAGGGTGAAGTGTATCCAGGCTAATATTTAAGCGCGCAACATGAGCTTGTTTAAGTTGGCTGGCGGTATTGGCAAGTTGTGAGCCATTTGTGGTCATGACTAACTCATCTAGCAAGGGTAGATCACCTATTTTTTGCAGCAGTTCAATTGCATTGCGACGTATCAGAGGCTCGCCACCGGTAATTCTGATTTTATCGACCCCAAGCTCAGTAAAGCATTTTGCGAGTAGATAAATTTCTTCCAGGCTAAGAATTTGCTCGCGTGGCAAGAACGTCATTTCTTCTGACATGCAATAAACGCAACGAAAATCGCAGCGATCGGTAATGGAAATACGGACATAGTCAACGGTTCTGCCGAAACGATCAACGAGTTGTTTTGCTTGTTTTGGGTGGCGCATTTATAAGCTATATGGCTATTATAATAAAGTGGTTAATCAATTCTAAACGGGGCCAATATTTTGAAATAACTGTAGGAGCGGTCTTCAGCCGCGATTTGTACGTGCGATATTCGCGGCTAAAGACCGCTCCTACAAGTGGGCTAAAGCATAACCCCCCCAAAAGTATCCTGTCTTAAATTGGTATCAGTTAATTTTATCAGGTTTTTAATCTGGCTTTGCTAAATTATCAATCTATAAATAAAGGTGGCTTACTTGCAGGAATGATCACAAAGAAGCGTGGCCTTTGTCTTTTACGGTTCGGACGTGACTAAAGCAACTTCAAAGTAATATATCCACTCAATAAACCTGAACGACAAATTCTGCTACCCCATCAGTCAGCCTGTTTACGACCAGTGATCGATGTGCCTTGCCGTTTTTATCAAAAGATATTAATCCCTTGATTCCTTCAAACTTTGAGGTCGAACGTATGCTGTTATTAATGCAGATAGGCATGTTATGCAAAACGTCACATTGATTCATTACCTTGACTAATAGAGCATACGCCTCCATACCACGTGCACCATAAGTCCCAATATCTTGCTTGTTAATTCCCATTTCATTGACTTGTTCAAGTAACTGTTCTCCTATATGCGTAAATTCCGTATCATAAGAATATGCATCAATAGCCAGAGTCCCCTCTACTAGCTTAAGAGGATATTTATTTTGCGTTATAGCGTTTGCTATTATGCCATCGCTAACCATAATAGTAGGGGCCCAATTTAGATCAGCTAAAGCTAATTTGATCTTGAATAAATGTTCCATGCTGATGGGTAGGTACAGTAACTCTGGGTCTTTTTTTCTGATTGTTTGTAGAATCTGTAGATAGTCTTTTTTAGTTGTTTGTAAGTCGTAACTATCGGTAATCACCCCTCCGGAAGGCTTAAATTGCTTTGCAAATTCTTTTGCTAAGAAGGACAAGTGAATATTATCTGACTGAGTAATGATGGCAGCTTTGTCGAGCAACAGTTCATCACGAATGTAAAGTGCAGCTACTGAGGCTTGAAATGAGTCATCAAAGTTAAACTGATTAACGAAAGAACTATGTTTAGTAATATCAGGGTGAGAAGCAAACACAGTTAAAATAGGTACTTTATATTGATCTGCGATCTTGGTTATTGCTAATACAGAGTCACTTCCTGAA
>CBDVDU010000368.1:0-1913 GCA_965372825.1 uncultured Gammaproteobacteria bacterium
GTAGATACCTATGCCCCTTGAGAAGGGGGATTATACATAATACTTTCACAGCCTCGGAGCGTGGGAACGAGAGTCATCAAAGTGTCCCGCCTTAACTTCGTAGCCTAAACACACTTCTAGGGTGTAATCAAAACCACGTTCTAAGAACGTGGTTTTGATTGATTACCCGCTACTCAGCGTTTAGTGTTAGGTGATACTATAAACCCAATCACGTCTAACCCTGAGTGCTATGCCTATGACTGAACTTAAACAAATCCTACGCCGCTATGAACTTATTTTAAAGTCGGCTGGCGAAGGCATCTACGGTTTAGATGCAGAGGGTAGGGCAAGCTTTGTTAATCCTGCTGCGTTAACCATGACAGGCTGGGTGGAAGAAGAGGTGCTGGGTGAATTGATTCATGTGCAACATCATCATAGCCGAGCCAATGGCGAGCCTTACCCGCGGCATGAATGCCCTATTTATGCCGCGTTAAAAGATGGCGAAGTGCATCATGTGACCGATGAGGTCTTTTGGCATAAAGATGGCACCAGTTTCCCCGTACATTACACCAGTACGCCTATTCGGGAGTTTGGAGAAATTGTCGGTGCGGTGGTCGTTTTTCAAGATGTCAGCAAGCTAAAACAAGCGGAATCTGAACTCGCCTTATTACAGCGGCGCAGCACTTTAGTCTTAGCCGCTGCTGGAGAAGGGATTTGTGGCTTTGATTGTGAAGGTAACGTGACCTTTGTCAACCCAACCGCTTCAGCGATGTTAGCGTGGCCAATAGAATCCCCTAAGGCGCAAACTATTCATGATATTTTAGGGCGCAATGAGCTTAATTCAGAAGCGTACTGCCCGATTCATCAAATTATAGGCGGTAAAAGCCTATTCAAAGCCAGTGATAAAGTATTTTGGCGTGCAGATGGTAATAGTTTCCCCGTAGATTTTGTCAGTACGCCGATTATGGACGATGGTAAATTACAGGGCGTGGTGGTCGTGTTCAGCGATATTACGCAACGGCAACTTGCCGAACAAAAGCTCAATCAGGCTTTAGTAGAAATCAAACAGTTAAAAGACCGGTTGCAAGATGAGAACACCTACTTGCAAGAGCAAATTAATTACAACCATCAATTCACCGATATACTCGGTCAAAGTGACAGTTTAAAAGCTGCCTTAAAACAAGTCGAACAAGTTGCCCCCACTGAAACCACTGTATTGATTTTGGGTGAAACAGGGACGGGAAAAGAATTATTTGCGCGTGCTTTACATGATCTAAGTGATAGAAATGAGCGGCCTCTGGTTAAAGTTAATTGCGCCGCCTTACCAGCTAATTTAATAGAAAGTGAATTATTTGGCCATGAAAAGGGCAGTTTTACAGGTGCTATGGCACGGCGGACAGGCCGTTTTGAATTAGCGCATGAAAGCACGATATTTTTAGATGAAATTGGCGAAATTCCTTTAGAGTTGCAAGCGAAATTATTACGCGTTTTACAAGAAGGTGAAATAGAACGCTTAGGCGATTCTAAAACCATTAAGATTAATGTGCGCGTGATAGCCGCCACGCATCGGGATTTAAAGAAAATGGTCGCTGATGGTGAGTTTCGCGAAGACTTGTATTATCGACTCAGTGTTTTCCCTTTAAGCATTCCTGCCTTGCGCGAGCGGAAAAATGATATTAGCGTTTTAGTGCACTACTTCGTCACTAAATATGCCAAGAAAATGAGTAAGCAGATTAACCATATCCCACAATCGGTAATGAACAATTTACGCAGTTACAGTTGGCCAGGGAATGTGCGTGAACTGGAAAATGTGATTGAACGTGCGGTGATTCTATCGCCAGAATCGACATTAGAGGTCGCTGCTTTAGACAATCCAAAGCAAAATAACAGGGCGACAGATCAGGCTTTATTATCCCTCGCAGCAATGGAAAAAG
>CBDVDU010000369.1:0-1892 GCA_965372825.1 uncultured Gammaproteobacteria bacterium
TAAGCTCATTCTTTATAGCCAAATTATAATGATTGGGTATGAGCATTTTTATGAGGTTCTTTATTGTGTCGCAAGCTCTCTTAGTCGCCTAACTTCAGTACAAATAATTTCTCCCCCCCCGCCTTCTTAAGGGGCATAGGTATCTACACAAGTCTAAAAGCCTTCTCCAGAGGGAGAAGGTTGGATGAGGGGAATAAGAAAAAGCCTTGATTTTATTCTCCTCACCCCAACCCTCTCCAACAGGAGAGGGAGCTATTCTCACTTGCAACTCGTTGTATTTTAATGTAAAAGAGTTGTGTAGATACCTATGCTCAAGGGGGAGGCTAAAAGCACAATACTTTCACAGCCTCTTTGCAATGCAGATAGCTCGCCATTGTTGATCGTGCATCTTCAATGGCCATTTCTGCTTGTTCACCAAAACAGTGCTGTATGGATGAGGGGTTCGCAAAAATCCCCTCGGTAGTAAGGTGTTGCATCATACATTTTGCAACTTCAGGCGCAGCAGGTGTAGTGGCAGCGTAGTCGAGGTAGATTGGATTATTTATTGGTCGCTGGAATTATTGGTAAGCGTCAGGTTCAAGGTCTTTCAGTTTTGTGAGCAGGCTATCTAAACTTATCGCTTCAACATCCTGTGCAAGCGGGTAGGTTTCGGTACCTGAATAAACGACATAACGTGCATTGGGTTGTATATCATCACAAGCAAAATAAAAACCTTTGCTTAATTTTGGACTAAGACTGCGCTTTATTTCAATGGCCCATGTTTTTTGATTGGGAAATTGAAGGATTAAATCACATTCAGCGCCGCCACTGCTACGATAAAAATAGGCTTCAGTATTTTGTGGCGTAGTGGCTAAGATATTTTCAATAATAAAACCTTCCCAGCTACCGCCGCAGACAGGGTGGCTGAGTAAGTTTTCCTGATTATGAATGCCTAATAGCGCATGTACAATGCCGCTATCACGCACATAGACTTTAGGCGATTTAACCATGCGTTTAGCGGTGTTATGGTGCCAAGGTTGCAGACGACGAACCAGCAATAAATCAACCATAAGGTCTAAGTATTTTGCGATGGTTTTGCCATCGACGCTAAGTGAACCCGCAAGCTTTGATGCATTTAAGAGTTCACTTTGATTATGCGCTAGCATTCCCCAAAAACGACGCAAGGTTTCAGCAGGAATGCGCGGGCCTAGCTGAGGAATATCGCGTTCTAGGTAGGTGCGGATAAAATCTAAGCGCCACTGAAAGCTAAGTTGATCATTAGCCGCTAACAGGCTGTCTGGAAACCCTCCGCGTGTCCATAAGTGTTTACGCTGGGAGCCATTGACTTCTAAGGCATGAATCGGTGGCAACTCAAGATAAGCAATACGCCCCGCCAAGGTTTCACTCGATTGTTTTAATAACTCGATAGAAGCAGAGCCAAGCAATAAAAATCGTGCGCTACGCAAACCTTTACGGCGACCTTGATCGATTAAGCCGCGTAAGTTTTGAAATAGTTCTGGCGCACGCTGTACTTCATCAAGAATGACCAATTTATCTTCGTGTTGCGATAGATACAGTTCTACTTGCGTTAATTTCGCACGATCTTGTTCGGATTCAAGGTCAAGGTAGATAGCGTTGCGATGTTCGGCAATGGCTAAGGCAAGTGTTGTTTTTCCTGCTTGTCTAGGGCCTAGCAGGGCGACAGCAGGATAGTTACCGATTAAATAGTCGAGTTTTGTTTCTAGGTGACGTTTTATCATGCTTGTAATTATGGACTTTAATTCCTAATTTGCAAGGATGAAAGATATATGAACGAGTTTATTTTTTAGCATAAAATCGAAACCCTTTAATTTCCATTTGATTATTATCCAGTATCATTTTTAAAGCATCGAGCCTGATACCATAACGATTAT
>CBDVDU010000370.1:0-1888 GCA_965372825.1 uncultured Gammaproteobacteria bacterium
GCGGGGGAACTGGAACAGAAACTTACGGTTTCAGAGTTAATTCAATTGTCTTAACTGTAAATTTGTGCGCAATAAAATCAACCCGATAAATACGGGTTATTTTTGCGTTATGACATACTCAAGCACTACAGTCCATGTTTCATATAATGTAACAAAAGCAAGCATGATGCGTATCCTGCTTGTCTTTAATTTTTAATAATGTCCATTTTTAGGGAAATCAAACATCATGAGAAAAAACGAAGCGATCTCAAAAATCATGTCCTCTGAAGTTGTTACTGTTCATCAGAACCAAAAACTAAGTGATGTGCGCCACATTATTTGCGAATCAAATATCCACCATGTTCCTGTAGTTGATGGGAACACATTGGTCGGGCTAATAAGCTACACCGATCTGATGAAGCTGAATATTGTGATTAGTGGTGCTGACGAACGTACGATTGATGCAATCGTTGATCAGCAATTTACCATTCAAGAGGTCATGGTCACCGAGTTGACGGCACTTACTGATACCGATACTATCAGACAGGCAACTAAAATACTTGCCGAGGGTACTTTTCATTCTCTTCCAGTGATAGACAAGCAAAAACAGCTTGTTGGTATCGTCACAATGACTGATTTAATACGATATCTTAACGATCAATATTAAGAATTGATGATTGTTGAGCATCCGTTTATTGTGATACAAAAAGTTTGATTTTTTCAATAGTCTTGATGAATGAATAACTGGGAGTGCAATACCAGCACGTAGGGTGGAATAGCGTTAGCGTTTTCCACCATCGGAAGCAAGCCAATACATCAGCGGCAAGCAATATGCCGGAAAACGCTACGCTATTCCAGCCTACACATCCGGCTTACGAAGTTAAACGAGTCACCCTTTAGTTTACCCCTGAATAGTTTTAAACCTCTGCCAAATTACCTTTACTTTCTAGCCAAAACTTACGGTCTTGTGAGCGTTTTTTTGCTAGTAATAAATCCATTTTTTCATTAGTATCATCACCTTCTTCAATAGTGAGCTGTACTAATCGGCGCGTATCTGGATTCATCGTGGTCACGCGTAATTGCGCTGGGTTCATTTCACCTAGCCCTTTAAAGCGCTGAATATTAATTTTTCCTTTTAGTTTTTCAGCTTTAATGCGATCTAGCACGCCTTGGCGCTCATATTCATCTAAAGCATAAAATATTTGTTTACCGACATCAATTCGGTACAAAGGCGGCATAGCGACAAATACATGACCGGCTTGCACTAGTTTAGGGAAATGTTTAAAGAATAAGGCGCAAATCAAAGTGGCAATATGCAGTCCATCAGAATCGGCATCCGCGAGTATGCAGATTTTACCGTAACGTAAGCCTGTTAAATTATCTGAGTCGGGTTCTATGCCAAGAGCAACGGCAATATCGTGAACCTCTTGAGAAGCCATTACTTGCGCTGATTCCACTTCCCAAGTATTGAGGATTTTCCCTCGTAGCGGCATAATCGCTTGAAATTCACGTTCGCGCGCTTGCTTAGCTGAACCGCCCGCCGAGTCTCCTTCCACTAAAAATAACTCACTACGATTAATATCTTGAGAAGCGCAATCGGCTAATTTTCCGGGGAGTTGAGGGCCTGCTGAAATCTTTTTACGGATCGCCTTTTTACTGGATTTTAAGCGTTTTTGCGCGCTTAAAATGATTACTTCGGCGATTTTTTCGCCAGCTGCGGGGTGTTGATTGAGCCATAAGCTAAAGCTATCTTTAGCTACGCCCGAAACAAAAGCCACACATTCGCGTGAGCTTAAACGTTCTTTAGTTTGTCCAGAGAATTGCGGATCTTCTAATTTAACCGACAGAATATAATGGCACAGCTCCCAAACATCTTCGGGAGTGATTTTTACACCACGGGGTAATAAAT
>CBDVDU010000371.1:0-1883 GCA_965372825.1 uncultured Gammaproteobacteria bacterium
TAGTGGCATTTGGCTTGGGTCGTCGTAAGAAATCTGCTTAATTAAGTATTTTTTAGAGAAGCGGTTCACCTTATGGGGGAACCGCTTTTTTTTTGCGTAAAATTTATAAAAACCCTAAAGTTATTTGACGTTTTTAACAAAAATACTGCCAAGTATGTTAAAAGTAAACATAAATCATTCGTATTGGGAGCTTGCTATGAAAATTCGTTACTTAATAATGTTGTTCAGTTTTTTATTTGTTACTGAAGGAGTGTTAGCAAAATCTCCGGCGCCTGAACAGGTAGATGGCGCGGTGACAATAAGCACTAAACGTGCGAAATCCTTGATGAACCAAGGTGTTACTTTTATAGATGTGCGTAGAGTTACGGATTACCAAGCCAGTCATATTCAATGGGCTGTACATTTGGATTTGGTACTGGATTTAACTGAAGAGTCTTTAGCTGCAGTTGTGAAAAAGCATCAGCCAGTGGTGTTTTACTGTAATGGTGACATGTGTCAGCGCAGTGCAGTAGCCAGTGAGAAGGCTGTGGCTTGGGGTTGGACGAAAGTATTTTATTATCGCGGCGGTTTCCCTGATTGGGTAAAAGCGGGTTTACTTGTAGAGTAGAGGTTTAGAGTAGGCTGTTGAAAAAAAACTGTTTATTAAGAATATTATGAACCTGATTATTGGCTACAAAAAATAGAACCCATAGGATGTGCTGAGGAACGAAGCGCATCAATAGAAGCCGATGCGCCTCCTGCGTCGGCACATCCTATAAATTGGATTATCCATAAACTAGAAAAGGAAAAGAAAGTACGTATAAAACGGCTAATTTCGATAAGCTAGGTTTAGAGTGCCGCATCTAGCGGGACTCAAAAACCCTGTTATTTTTTAGGCGGGAAGTCGGATAATATTTTTGTCACATATTGCAGAATAAGCTTATCTTTTTCTGCTTTATCTGCACTTTTAGGTAGGCGTCCATCGGCTGCACCACGCCACATAAGTTGGTCTGTTTCTGGGTTAATAATATCAATAATTAATGTGCCTTGTTGGTAATGGGTTACTTGCACATCAGGTCCTGAGCTATAACCTACGCTCATGCTGCGACCATAAGACCCATAGCCAGCACCATAGCGAAAACCTGGGTAATAACCATTGTAATTATTGTAGGTGCGTATGTCGGTTTTATCTTCTACCACAACACTGTAATTAACTAAAAAATCGACTTTATCAGAGCTTACTACCGTATAGTTTTGGTTTTGTAATTGCTTATCTATAGTGGCGCGAATGCGCTGATCCATTAGGCTGTTAACCTTTAAGTATTGTTTGCTCGCAGTATTGTATTTATTTTGAGCATGCCATTGGTAAGTTTTGAGATTGGAAAAATTTATAGATTTATCGTAATCAGTATCTAAAGTAAGTGAAGAGCAGCCCGTTATAAAAGCTATAACGATAAACGATAAGAGGTATTTTCTCATTTTAGTGTCCTGTTAGAGTGAGAGTAAGTAGTCAGGCATAATTATTTTAACTAAAATTTCGAAAGTATAATTTCATTATTTTCAATAAAAAACATTCAAATCTAGAAAAGTAACATTAATTTTTGGAAATCTTATGATTTTTCAAAAAGGTTAAATCAATTTTACGTGAGTACTTATGAGCTTCAATAATAGTCTATGTTATGTGCTTTTAATAGCAGTAAACAATATGCATCTATTTTATTGCATGCTAATATAGGTTCTGATTTTTTATGCGAGAATTTGAAATACGGATTCCCTGTATTTATTTTGTGTTCTAGGGCGGATAATTTTGGTAGGGTCAAAAAGGTGCTTTGAGATGCGCGAAATTAAGATTGAGAGGCTTGTTTGGCGACAAACTTTAAACGGGGCGTTCACCCTATTTGTAG
>CBDVDU010000372.1:0-1882 GCA_965372825.1 uncultured Gammaproteobacteria bacterium
CGATTAAACACTTCGGGAATGACGATATTTTTATGAGGGTCTGTGAACAGTTACTTAAATAGTGGTTAAAAATAATTAAACCTGAATAGTATCATACAACAGGCACGTAAAAAGGATTGCCTCCCAGCCTAATTCTGGAGGCAATCAGCAAAAAGGCTATTACTTTTTAGTAAATAATAAACTAAAAGTAACAGGCACAGCGACATTAATACTTTGTAACTTTGCAATATCGCGCAACTTATTAAGCCCTTCTAGCAAATTAAAATTCTTTAAATTTACAATAAGTGGCTGCTTAGAGAAAACTAATAATTTACCTTCTTTTAGCCGTGTCACTTGCACGACTACCGGCAAAGTTTGTTTTACACCATATAGGTCAATAACAGCATCTAATTCCATTTCTTCGCTATAGCCTAACTTGATTGCTTTTATATCAGCTGAAGCTATTTTTAAGCTGGCAGTTGCTTCTGGAAATTTGGCAATATTAAAAAATAGTGTACGCAGGCGATCATCTCTAATATCAATCTCTGTATCAACGCTGCTCAGGTCAACCCTTAATATCGCCTGATTCCCCTTAATACGCCCTTGCATAGTCTCAAAACTTTGAATTTCAGTTTTGCTAGCATTTTTAGTGCTAATAAAATTTAATATCGACTGGTCCGTATCCAACACCCAGTCAGCAAAGGCAGACTGAGATACTATCAATAAACTAAAGAAGAAGAAGATTATTTTTTTCATGTGTTATATCCCTACGTTTTAAAAAAATTATTTTTGAGCGGTAAATATACCGTATTCAACCAATTTATTATGAAATAAATGATGTTGTGCTAAACCCACTTTGAAATTAGCTGTCTGAGTTTTACTGCGCATACCTAACCACTGGCTTATTTTTTGTACGGGCTGTAAGCGTTTAGCCACTTTATACATATAATCTGCAGAGGGCATAGTTTGCTCGGTAATATCATCATACTTAATCTGCTCAAACTTGCTGTCAATTAATAGCTGCTCAAATTCAGCACGCAAACATAAATTAGGCACCGCCCAGCCATTCAAACAATCAACCACGAATGGCCAATCTTGATCAGAAATCTCACTTTTAGTTAGAAAGCCATCACAAACCACGACCCGCCCGCCTTTACGCAATAAACGATAAGCTTCACGCAAAAAGTCACCTTTATCCATGGCATGACAGACACTTTCCAAGCCCCAAACCACATCAAAGCTCTCATCAGGATAAGGGGTATTACAAAAGTCTGACACATCAAACTCAACCAGTTCAGCCACACCATGGCGTTTTGCGTGCAAGCTTGCATAGTGCGCCTGCTTAGCACTAATTGTAATAGCTTTCATGGTATTACCATGATTTTTAGCCATCCAGATAGAGCTTCCACCAATACCACAACCTGCATCAAGCACTTTATCTTCTGGTTTTATGCCGGCAGCATCATACAGTTTTTGATTTTTATTGAGCAAAGACTGGGTATGTGACTTGGTATTTTCATCCCAATAACCATAGTGCAACGCGAGATCATTACGATTACTCCAAGCAAATAAATAATCCCAATAGCAAGCATCATAATGCCTGACGGCATCTGCTCTTAATGCTTCTGGCGAGGCATTAGCATCACTTTGCAAAGGACCATCACGGTAATCTTGGTTTGGTTTAATTATGTGCATGTTTAATTTTTATTATTTTCTAATTTTCTATAAGATAAGAAGTATGTTTATACGTAACCGTTCAGATCCCCCCCCTAGAAAACATCAAAACACCTTGTCATTCCTGCATGCTACCCAGTCAAGCGTGGGCACAAGCTTTAGCAAGAATCTATATCAATAAACAGATTCCCGATTAAACACTTCGGGAATGACGATATTTTTATGAGAG
>CBDVDU010000373.1:0-1862 GCA_965372825.1 uncultured Gammaproteobacteria bacterium
CTATTTTGGTGAAAACGATAATGTTTTACATTTTCAACACCAATCATTTGCTGAAATATTATTGGCGGAATATTACCTTAAAGGTAATTATTCAGACACCCTAACATTTGGTAATGCCGGTACCGGCAACCCTGACCGCTGACTTGCGATAACTTGTGCCAAATAAATCCACGGCGACTGATTTCTTTTACGACAGGTTTCAATGACGCTGATCAAAATAGCAAACACGCGCGTACCATTTTCCGATCGCGTGCCATAGCAAATACCGCGCAAAATAACCCAATGGCGCAGCGCTCGCTCCGCCTCATTATTCGTTAAGGGGTGATGCGGTTGATCCAGAACTTGAAAAATGGCTTTCCAGTCATTTAGCATTTCCGTTGCTAATGCCGCCGTTTTCTTATGTCCGTGGGTTTTCATTTGTACGCACATCTGTTGATAAGCCAGTAATTCTAGGCGGTAGGTTTCAGAAAGTGACGTATCAGGCGGTGTTATTCGCGTCTTTCGCACCGAATCTATCAATACTCCCAGTAAATTGAGTGTTTGTTGACCAAAAAACTGAGCGTCTTTGTTTAGGCTTTCTTTGAGACCTTTTGCTTTACGTAGCAAATGAGCCCAACAACGTAACCGACTTAGATACTTACGGTAAACGCTGTATCCATCGCTCATTAACCAACCGTTAAAATCGTCACCTAAAAGCATCTCCTTACACACAAGTATTGAGATCATTAAAAATCAATAGGTTATAAAATTGTATTGTTTTTGTACGATTGCTTGGAATCCTCTATTTTACTGACTTTGTTTGTTTTACTGATTTTCTGTAAGTCATTGATTGTTAGTGTACAAAAAGTTGTGTGTAAGGAGATGACCTAAAAGTTTATCCATTAATTCAGCGCTACGCGTAGCAATCCAATAGGCTGTAACGCGATCCGTACTAAACGCCCATAACCAAAGCAAGGTTGTGCGTTCCATCCAAGACGTTTCGTCTACATGCAGCAATTCGCTGCTGATAATTTCTTGAATAAACGCATCTTCAAGCGGCATAGCGGCTGCGCCACTTTCGTGCAGGGTATTATTGATGGTGCCAACACTTAATTTAATGCCTAACCAGTCATATAAAAATTCCTGAATATGCTCACGCGATGCGCGCATGCGGTAGGCAAGACAGACGATCATGGCTGCAAGTCCTGGTCCTACTAAGCGCCATTCAGTTCGAGTAACGGGGTTTGAAGTCCAACGGTACGGAAAGTAACGATAGCGTCCAAGTTCAGTTGTTTTGGTTATTCAACGGTCTTAATTTCCCTTCTGAAATAAGATCCGTTAAGACAAACGAATAGTGGCCTAAAACGTTAATATGAGAGTGCTGTAAGGGTGACAGTCGACTCATATCTTCCTGACTAACATCAGCGCCTTTATCTTGCATATGATTTAATGCCGCATCCATATACATCGTATTCCATAACACCACCGCATTGGTCACAAGACCTAAAGCGCCGAGTTGATCTTTCTGTCCTTCTCGGTATCGTTTCTTTATTTCACCACGCTGGCCATGACAAATAACACGAGCGACAGCATGCCGGCCTTCGCCGCGATTAAGCTGCGTTAAAATCCGACGACGATAGTCTTTATTATCGATAAAATTCAAAAGATAAATGGTTTTATTGATACGTCCCACATCAATGATGGCACGAGCCAAGCTAGAGGGACGTTCACTTTTAAGTAATGAGCGAATGAGCTCTGATGCTTGTATTGTTCCCAGCTTGAGTGAGCCAGCAATACGTAGCATATCATCCCAATGTTGAGTGATTCGGTCTGTTTTTACGCAATTACTCGCAAGCTCATCAAGAGCACCATAATTAGCCTCC
>CBDVDU010000374.1:0-1839 GCA_965372825.1 uncultured Gammaproteobacteria bacterium
CAACAACAGGAGCCATCGCTTGCACGGCATAACTAATCATTGGCTGACCCTTAAAATCCACCAAACCTTTATCTTGTTTATTCATGCGTCGCGCCAAACCGCCGGCTAAAACCACGCCTGTTACTTTCGATTGCTTATTCATTCTCTAATTCTGCTACTATGTCACCAACGAAAACCCATAAAAACATTAATATGTCATTTAAGCAATTAGATTTATGCGCGCCTTTGCTTCTAGCCATTGCTGAGCAAGGTTACGAGCAGGCTACTCCCGTACAAGAACAATCAATCCCAGTGATTTTACAAGGCCGAGATATTCTTGCAGGAGCGCAAACAGGAACAGGTAAAACAGCGGGCTTTGCATTGCCAATATTACAGCTTTTACATAACCAAGAACGCCCTGCAAAGCCACATCCAGTGAGAGCTTTAATTCTAACGCCCACGCGTGAATTGGCAATGCAGGTGTATGAAAGTTTCAAAATATATGGCAAACATTTGCCTTTATTTTCCGAGGTCGTCTTCGGTGGCGTCAGTACGCATACACAAATTAAACGTCTACAGCAAGGCGCGGATATTTTAGTCGCTACACCGGGTCGTTTATTAGACTTACTCAATCAAAAAAAAGTCGATTTATCTCAGGTGCAATTTTTTGTTTTAGATGAAGCCGATCGTATGCTGGATATGGGCTTTATTTTAGACATACGCAAGTTGATGAGCGTACTACCCAAACAACGCCAGAATTTACTGTTTTCCGCGACCTACTCGCAAGAAATAAAAACCTTAGCAGGGCAATTATTAAATGATCCCGTTGAAGTAGCTATCGCTCGAGAAAATGTGGCTGCAGATACGGTCACGCAATCGGTTTATGCCATTAAAAAAGAGAACAAACGCGAATTAGTCTCTTGGTTAATCGGCCATAACAACTGGCAACAAGTGTTAATTTTTGTCCGAACTAAGCACGGCGCGGAT
This sequence comes from uncultured Gammaproteobacteria bacterium, assembly GCA_965372825.1. GTDB lineage: Bacteria > Pseudomonadota > Gammaproteobacteria > Methylococcales > Methylomonadaceae > Methyloprofundus. The sequence continues at coordinate 967 of CBDVDU010000374.1, forward strand.
CGTTTATCCAAACAACTTATAAAAGACGGTCTACGTTGCGATGCTTTACATGGCGATAAAAGCCAAGGCGCAAGAAGTCGTGCACTGGAAAACTTTAAGTCAGGTAAAGTTGGCGTGTTGATTGCCACTGATATTGCGGCACGCGGTTTAGATATAGACCAATTACCGCATGTGATTAATTTTGACCTGCCTGCACAGGCAGAAGATTATGTGCATCGCATAGGCCGAACCGGCAGAGCCGGCACAACAGGTGAAGCGATTTCTTTAGTCGCAGCAGAAGAGGCTTATTTGTTAGCCGCAGTAGAAAAATTACTAGGCAAGAAAATTCCTCGTGTTGAAGACACGGGTTATGAAACAGTATCGCTTGATGTCATCAATAAACCCAAAGCTCAGCCGCGACAAAACCAGCGTCAAAATAGAAACCAAAATGGTCAGAAAAAACAAACCGCAAGCGCTAGGAATCGTAGGCCTAGAAGTAATACCAATAAATAATCACTGTAATAGTCGTCATTCCCGAAATCTTTAATCGGGAATCCATGCATACACTATAGATTCCTGCTAAAGCTTGTGCCCACGCTTGACTGGGTAGTCAGTCAGGATAACGGTTTCTCTTGGTTATATGAGTTTAAATATAAAATCTATTAGGATTGGTATAACAGTCAATCTAAAAAGTAAGAAGTAAATAGCCTACCATTGCCATTAAACTTGTGTCGTGGGGGGGGGTTGTTTAGGCGGACCCACAACAAGCGGCGCCAACCCCCCCCCCCCCACCACGAAACAATAAACAAAAACCCCTGGGCGCAACACGAATTCATATCCGAATTGACTATAACTTGTGTAATTTTTAAGCCACATAGGACACAGAGAAATTTC
>CBDVDU010000375.1:0-1831 GCA_965372825.1 uncultured Gammaproteobacteria bacterium
AGTCAGAACACAGACCTTTAAATAATAAAGCCATTTGTTGCATAGCTAAAATCGCCATGTAATGCGCCGTTTGGTCATCATACTGCCATATTTTCTGTGTGCCTCTTACTTGATCAGCAAAAACACCACCGCCCGGTACAATAACGACACTACCTCGGCCTTCCTGAACCGCTAAATGCAACCATTGCGGTAATATTGGACTAGATAATAAACTGCCGCCTAATTTTAAAACAATCACGACACTTGCATTTGTTCCAACAGACTCAGCATAGCAGCAGCTTTATCAAAACACTCTTGATATTCTTCTTCCAGCACCGAATCATTAACAATACCGCCACCCGCCCAAAAACGAATGGTATGTTCAGAATGTACCAGCGTACGAATCGCAATATTACTGTCCATATTGCCATCAAAACCAATATAAGCAATAGCCCCGCAATAAACACCACGCCGATGCGGTTCTAGCTCTTCAATCACTTCCATCGCTCGAATTTTAGGTGCACCGGTGATAGAGCCACCCGGAAAGCAACTGCGCAATAAATCTAAGGCATGATATTTCTCATTCAATTGCCCTGTCACTGTACTGACTAAATGATGCACGGTAGCATAACTTTCTACCTCAAATAACTTGGGCACTTGCACTGAACTAGGGATACAATTTTTGCTAATATCATTACGCAATAAATCAACAATCATGACATTTTCTGCTCGGTCTTTATGACTGTTTTGTAAAGCATCAATTTGCTGCTGATTTTCTTGTTCGTTTTCTTTTCTTGGGCGCGTACCTTTAATAGGCTTAGCCTCGACCATGCCCTGAAACACTTTCAAAAAACGCTCAGGAGACGAGCTCAATACTTGTACCCCCGGAACATTTAAATAGCCACTAAAAGGGGCAGAATTAATTTCCCGTAATTGCTGATAAGCGACCCAAGGATTACCCTGACAATTTGCTACAAAACGTTGCGCTAAATTAACTTGGTAACAATCCCCTTCCTGCAAATATTTTTTAATCTTAGCAAAGGCTTGCGCATAATTTTCTTCGCTCATATTCGCTTGCACCGGACTGGTTACTTGAAACTCACCGACCGTCGTCGTTTCTGGGTAAACACTGAACTGTTCAATTAAAGCTTGCCACTGATGTTCGCTATCCGCACAGCCAACTAAATAGCTTTTTTGTTCTTGATGATCAACTACAACCGCCCATTGATAAATACCTACTGCCATATCTGGAATATGCTCAGCATCGGCAGTAAGGTTAGGTAGTTTTTCTAATTGCCTACCCAAATCATAAGCAAAGTAACCCATTGCTCCGCCATTAAAAGGCACTTCTGGAAACGCTTTTTGCGCCGTTAATTGCTGCTTAATCAGTGCAAAGGGGTCTTCTTTAGAAACAAGCGTATTATTGCCTGAGCATACCTGTGTTTCTGCACCCTGCGTGATTAAAGTACACACGGGATCTGTAGCAAAAATATCATATCGCCCTTGCCGCTTCCCAACTAAACCACTATCTAAAAAAATTGACCACGGCTGCGCTGCTATTGCTGAAAATAATTGTGCACTATCAAACAAATAAGGCAGAGAATAAAGCTGGGGGGTAGAAGGCATGTATATTATGTTTGTGGCGTATGAGTAAAGTAAGAACAACTAGCTATTTTAATTTAAAAACGGGTTAATAAGTTATTTATTCACCCGCTAAAGCATAGGTATCTACACAACTTTTTAATATTTAAATATAATAAATTGCAAGTCAAGACAGCTCCCGCTGGAGCAATGCTATTGACTTAAGAATAAGCTCCTTCTCCAAAGGGAGAAGGTTGGGATGAGGGGAATT
>CBDVDU010000376.1:0-1820 GCA_965372825.1 uncultured Gammaproteobacteria bacterium
TATCTTATCCTCTCATCCAACTTTCTCCCTCTGGAGAAGGATTTTAGACTTTTATCTTATTAATCAGCACAACAGCTTGCACTGCAATACCTTCTTTACGGCCTTCAAAACCTAATTTTTCTGTTGTGGTCGCTTTGACATTAATACAATCAAGATCAACCGATAGGTCAGCTGCGATATTGGTACACATGGGCACTATATGTGGTGCCATTTTAGGTGCTTGAGCGATAATGGTAATATCTGCATTGCCTAAGCTATAACCTTTTTCTTGCACAATACCGTAGACATGGCGCAGTAAAACACGACTGTCAGCGCCTTTGAATTCTGGGTCTGTATCGGGAAAATGTTTACCTATATCACCTAAAGCTGCAGCGCCTAATAAGGCATCACATAAAGCATGTAAAACAACATCGCCATCTGAATGTGCTTCTAAGCCCTGCTCGTAAGGAATTGTAACCCCGCCTAAAATTACATCACCACTATCGATAAAACGGTGTACATCGTAACCTTGTCCAACTCGTATCATTGTTGTTGCTCCAAATAAAATTGTGCTAAAGCTAAATCTTCAGGTCGCGTAATTTTTAAATTATCCGCTCGCCCGGCAATCATTTTAGGTTGCTTACCTTGTAATTCTAATGCGCTGGCATCATCAGTAACGACCCAGCCTTTTGCTGCTGCTTCTTCTAGCGCAGTTTTTAATGCGCCATAACGAAACATTTGCGGTGTAAAAGCGCGCCAAATTTTGCTACGATCAACCGTGTCAGTAATGGCTAGTTCATCATCAACTGACTTTAAAGTATCGTGCGAAGCTTGGCCTAAAATGCCGCCTACTTCATGATTTTGTAATTCATCAATCAAATGCTCAACATCGCTTTGAGTAATACAAGGTCGTGCTGCATCATGCACCAACACCCAATCATCATCCGCAGCGTTATCGGCAATCGAATGCAAGGCTGACAATACCGAATCTGCTCGCTCTTTACCGCCTGCTGCGGTACGAATGCGCGAATTTTTAGAGATTGCTAATTTTGGCCAATAAGGATCTTCTTTAGATATGGCCACTACGACAGCGGTAAATTGTTGAACTTGCAATAAGCGCGTTAAGCTTTGTTCAATAACCGTTACGCCGTTTAATGGCAAATATTGTTTAGGGCGGTCTGCTTGCATACGTTTACCAACACCTGCCGCAGGCACAATTCCCCAGTATTTAATGGTTGTTTTCATAGAATTCGATGTGTTTAAGTCTCATTAAGGACTTTATGGGAAGGCTGTACGCAGTAAGTACCTAATAAAAATTAATTTAACGTTTCTGTAAATGGGTTTCGCAAAAATATTCTCTACCTATCCGACGTAAATACGCAAAATAGACTTGTTAAAATAATTAACCTTATGTACATATACTTTACTCAATAACTTCCTTAGCGCGAGAGATATTGAAAATGAAGAGCGTACCCCCCAATATCAACAGCCACTTAAAGGCGGGCTAAAGCCACGCCCTACAAATATAGTTAATGCCCTGTTTTAAGCTAGTGGTCTACTCAATCACTTGAAAAAAGGTTTCATCTTTTTTAATCAATCCTAAGTCATAACGCGCAATTTCTTCAATGGCTTCTTGTCCTTTGCGTAAGTCTTTGACCTCTGCTTTAAGCACCTCGTTACGTTGCTGCTTGATTGCTAATTGCTTTTTCAGAATTTCTAGTTGGCGCTGATATTGTTGCGTTTGCGCAATGCCTCCATCACCTTGCCAAAGACGATTTTGTAAAAGTGCAATAAATATCAGTAAAATGACGATGAGAAACTTAATGAGTACACCTGCAAGT
>CBDVDU010000377.1:0-1799 GCA_965372825.1 uncultured Gammaproteobacteria bacterium
AATATCCCACGATTTTAAATCAACTTCCCAGAACCCATCTAATCGACCCATTGCTAAATAAGCCAAATCAATCGCAGCAGACCCAGTACGACGAATACCTGAAGTATTAGTGCATACCGCTCTAAACATGTCTAAATAAGCATCTAAATACTTTTGCTGCGAGGCTTTAAAAGGAAAGCCTGTACCAATTAGCGCGCCTTGAAGGCTGGCTTGTTTAGTGACACGAATACGACGGTTATTAAGCATAGCGCCCCCGCCTCTCGTTGCAGAGAATAAATCGTTACGTGAAGGATCATAAATCACGCCCACTTCAAGACGGTTTTTATGTTTTAAGGCAATAGAAACAGCATAATGCGGGAATCCATGCAGAAAATTAGTCGTGCCATCTAAAGGATCAATAATCCAAGTATATTCATTATCTTCACTACCTTCATGTTGACCGCTTTCTTCACCAAGAATAGCATGATCAGGAAAAGCCCCTCTTAGGATTTTTATGATTTCATTCTCGGCTTGGCGATCAACTTCGGTAACGAAATCATGCTGCTCTTTGTTATCAATTTGGATCTGGCTGACATGTTCTGAGGCACGAAGAATTATGTCGCCCGCGTTTCTCGCAGCGCGGGTAGCGATAGTGAGCATTGGATGCATAGCTGAATTTATAATGAGCGGTTAGAAAACAGTATAGGATAGCAAAAATTTTGCTAAAATTAACGATTTTTATTCTTAGGATAAGACTTTGCTATCAAATATCCGGATTGTATTGGTTGAAACAAGCCATCCAGGCAATATTGGTGCCGTTGCTCGGGCCATGAAAAATATGTGTATGAGTGAGCTATACTTGGTTTCACCAAAAATATTTCCCAGTGCGGATGCGACGTCAAGAGCATCGGGTGCGGATGATATTTTAGCTTCTGCAGTGGTATGTGATACTTTGCAAGAGGCCATTGCTGACTGTCACATGGTCGTTGGTGCCAGTGCTAGATCACGAACAATTACTGTACCTGATGAGTCGCCTAGAGACTGCGCGGAAAGACTGGCTGTAGAGGCGCAAGATAAAAAAATTGCGATTTTGTTTGGCCGTGAAAATTCAGGACTGAAAAATCATGAACTGGATTTATGCCAAACCTTATTATCGATTCCGAGTAACCCCGAATATAGCTCATTAAACTTGGGCGCAGCCGTACAAGTTGTCTGTTATGAGCTAATGCTTGCCGCCCAACTAAGCGCTCCTGAACCAAAAGCCTTGGAAACTCCGTTAGCGACCTCCGGGCAAATGGAATCGTTTTACGATCATTTGTATCAAGCCTTAGAAGAAATAGGCTTTATTAACCCTGAGAAATCGACCTCGATTATGCGCCGTTTACGCCGCGTCTATCATCGTGCGGCTTTAGACACTAAAGAAATAGATATTTTGCGTGGTATTTTGAAGAAGTCTACCGCCCTATTACATCAAAAACATGATTGATTTAATCAAAGAAGATATTGCCTGCGTTTTTGAACGCGACCCTGCCGCACAAACGATTTGGGAAGTGATCTTTGTTTATCCTGGTTTTCATGCGGTTACCTTGCATAGACTAAGCCACTTGTTATGGAACAAAGATTTTAAGTTTATCGCGCGTGTTATTGCGCATGCGGCACGCTGGTTCACTGGCATAGAAATTCACCCAGGAGCTGTAGTCGGGCGACGTTTTTTTATCGATCATGGCATGGGTGTCGTGATCGGCGAAACCACTATTATTGGTGATGATTGCACGTTATATCATGGCGTCACTTTAGGCGGAACCAGCTGGAATAAAGGC
>CBDVDU010000378.1:0-1765 GCA_965372825.1 uncultured Gammaproteobacteria bacterium
GCTTTAGCCGCGATAGTGGCATGAACTGTCGTGGCTAAAGCCACTCCCACGAAACCTATTAAATAGGTACTAAAAGTGTCAACTACTTTTGGCACTATATGAACAATGCCTATTTTTCGGCTACCATTTTAAGACGGGACATCGTAGGCTGGGTTAGATTTTTTTAACGAAGTAAAAAAACGTAACCCAGCAAAGCTTCCTATACGTAACATGCTGGGTTACGTTATCTGCGCTTCGCTAGATAAGCTAACCCAGCCTACACTACATTGCTTTGTCCCGTCTTAAGTGGGTAGCCTATTTTTCTTTATCTAAACCCGGTCTCGTTGAAATGTGCAGTTTTTAGATAAGACTATTTTCGTACTCATCATTCTGTAGGCTACCCAGTCAAGCGTGGGCACAAGCTTTAGCAGGAATCTATTGAATATATTTAGATTGCCGATAAAAAATTCGGGCATGACGAGAGTTTATTCACTTCCTTTTAATATTATGCAATTGAACACACAGTCAGCTTTACCGAATTGGAGCTATGCTTATGGCGGCGCTCAAAGCCAAGGTATTATTCGCAAAACCCCCGATGATTTTATCGTAAATGAGATTCAGTCTTTTGAACTATCAGGTGTCGGGGAACATGCGTTTTTACTTATTGAAAAATGCGGTGAAAATACCGAATTTGTTGCTCGAGCACTGGCGCGATTTGCAGGCGTTCGGCAACGAGATGTTAGCTATGCAGGTTTAAAAGATCGTCATGCGCGTACCACGCAATGGTTTAGTGTTTGGTTGCCAGGCAAGCCAGATCCTGATTGGGCGGAATTAAATAGTGACAGCATTAAAATATTACAGGCTAAGCGCCATAGCCGAAAGCTAAAGCGCGGTTCTTTAGCGGGTAATCAATTTATTTTGCGTATTCAAGAATGGCAGGGTGATAAAGCCGTTCTTGAGCAACAATTGCAAGCGATTAAAGAACAAGGTGTCCCCAATTATTTTGGAGAACAACGTTTTGGCCGTAATGGTAACAATATCGCTAGAGCACTTGCTTTATTTGCGGGCGAAAAAATCTCTCGTAACCAGCGTGGCATGTATTTATCAGCGGCACGCTCTTATTTGTTTAATCATATAGTTAGCGCGCGTGTCGCTGATAAGTCCTGGAATCATGCAATGGCAGGCGATGCCCTGATGTTTGATGACTCCCATAGTTTTTTTCAGGCAGAAGTACTAGATGAATCAATTGTACAACGAGTTGCGCAATTAGAATTACACCCAACCGCTGTATTATGGGGTAAGGGTGAATCTCAAGTTTCTGGAGAAGTTGTTTTATTAGAACAGAAAATTATTCAGCAGTTTGATGATTTGGCGCAAGGCTTAATTGCTTTTGGCATGGAGCAAGATCGTAGAGCGCTACGCAGTCATGTAAAAGAATTACAGTGGAATTTTGTCAGTGATAACTGTTTGGAATTAAGCTTTAGCTTAAATGCAGGGTGTTATGCAACTGCTGTGCTACGGGAAATAGTACGGGTTTGATTTTATAAGGTATAGATGTTGCGGTCTATGTAGACTCAATGCTTGCTATGCAGAGTGGTAAAAGGTTTGAAGTTGACTTATGGATTAAAAAGAATTACTTTGGATGCTAATTGTCATGATTTACCGGATAATATGCAATATCAGGGCAACTTGACAGGATACATTGGATAGCAGGCAAATGTACCTGATTTTCCGGTCAATACTGTGGGGAAACCGGGCAAAAGGTCAGGATATTAATATCCTGTCA
>CBDVDU010000379.1:0-1758 GCA_965372825.1 uncultured Gammaproteobacteria bacterium
TGAAACAGCGATCCGCTTTAGCTCCAGTGAATTAATCCAATGCATTAAGGTTATTTCTGATAATGAAGATAATGCCAGTACACAAATTAAACCCGCACAGGTCAGCGAATGGGTCAAAAATGCACTACCGATTATTGACGGCTATTATCAGCTACTAACTGAATTGGCGAGTCTAGTTCAGACTACAGATATAACGGAATTTACAGAAATTATTAGCCAGTGGCGCTTTAGCAGTAACGAAAAAATGCAATTGCAAAGCTTATTAAATAAAAGGGTGCTATTAATGGGTGATAAGAAGCTTGATTTAACTGAGTCGGCACCAGCAACTGGCAAAGACGTTTTGAATTTATTGCGTAATGAGATCGGTGCGCAGGCTTTCGGTGGGTTTTAGCGATTTACCCAATCATCAGTTAGGTAACTCATCAAGCAGTAACTTCTTATTAGTCACAGGCAAATACCTATAAACACTCGTCATTCCCGAAGTCTTTTGTCGGGAATCTACGCTAAATGTGGATTCCTGCTAACAACATGCAGGAATGACGATCAAAAAAATCATCTATACCTCATTGATAATGAGAAATTACATCAAGCGAAAAATCAATTTGCTAAGACCTTATCAAAAACAAGACTGGCTTCTTCACATGAAATATTAGCTTGCTCATTATTTAAAATATAACGGGCAAAATGTTCGATGCACTGCCAGTTTTTAGGCTGATTAATAAATTGAAACGCGCGTATAAAAAGATATTCGACTTTTAATTCTCGCTCTCTAGCATCGCTAATAAAATACTCCAAATAAGCATAGGCTTGCTCTAAGTCAGAGTGCCCACCATAATTATTTAAAGCCTTAATATTCACCAACTGTGGATTGAATACCTCATCATCACGCAGTGCAACAAATTTAGCTTCCGCCAAAGGGCCGGCAAGCAAGTTAATTACATCGGCTTCATAAGCTTGTTGTAAGCTGTGTTTTTCTGCGCCTAAATCTAAATAGGTATTTTCAATTTCAGCAACCGGTAAGTTATCAATTAAGCGCCCACCTTCAATTTTGGCAAAAAAAGGGTCTTCCGCGCACTCATGTTGGTTAAAGTTTATTTCAAAGAAAATCGGTGGTAATTGCAGCTCACGATTACGGATATAAATAGCGGCGACATGTCCGGCTTCATGATAAGCAATATGATTATTACGCTCTGTAGAAGAAGTAATTGGAGAGCTGGGGAAATAATAGGTACGTTTCATAATGAATGTCCTAAAAAAAAATGCGGCCAGAAGCCGCATAAGAGGAAGGAAGTAGCTCTGATTTCCTAGAAAAGGAACGCATTCAAAGTTGGACTTAGTTTACGAGGATTCTTTGCGCATGAAAATGTGTCATTTTGACGCGCGACAATTTGCCGCTCTTCTTGGCATAGTAACTGCATTATTTACTTGTTTGCCTAGTAAAAATATAACAATATCAAGGCTTTTAGGCTTATTTTAAGCTAAGAACAAGTTATATCCCCTACTCCTTTCAGGCATATAACCCATTAATTAAAATTGTGCGCAATTACACTTAATATGCACAATTTATTATTTTATCTAGCTAGTCATTTCTGACGGCAGAACTTGCGCTAAAATAACGTTTTTTTCAGTCCTTAGGTAACACGCAATAAATATACTCCCCAGAAAAATAATGACGATAACACTAAGAGTGTCACAATTCTCGCTCCCAAACTCTGTTTGGGAATGCATGTAGAGTAAGCTCTGCTTACCGCCCCCTCT
>CBDVDU010000380.1:0-1758 GCA_965372825.1 uncultured Gammaproteobacteria bacterium
GGTTCACCACAGCGGAAAAGATGCAGAACGCGGCGCGCGTGGCGCATCATCATTAAGAGCAGCGGCAGACTTTGAATATCGTATCACGCGACCGAAAGACACAAAGCTTAAGTTTCAGCTAGATTGCACAAAACAAAAAGATGCAGACGAACAGGAAAGACTAGAACTATCACTAAAATCAGTGCACCTGGGCGCTGTCGATCAGGACGGCGACGACTTGTTCAGCTTGGCTGTAGCTGGCATTAGCAATAACCCTCTTACAGACGCTTTCCAAGACTTATTAGAATCGCAGCAAAAGCAGGGCGGCAAGAAGCAATCTAATGTTTCAGGGCAAGTGCTACTGATAATAGAAAGCAAGTGCAAATCAGGTGAAAGATTTAATTATTCATTCATGCGCGATGAGTACTTTGCACAAAACAAATCAGGCGACCCAACAAAACTAAAGATGCCATTTAGCAGAGCGATGAACTCACTGGAGGACCAAGGGAAAATATCAAAGGTGGGGCACGAAGGCGGATACATACTAAATGTAGAGACAGAGGCAAAGGCGTTTAATAAAAGTGGTTTTTAATGGTAATCAAACGCTTGCGTTATTACCCGTGTCAGTTAGCACTACCTGAGGACTATTGAGTATTACGAAAAAGCCCCAATTAAGGGGCTTATCTTTTTAACCGTACACAGCAACCAGCAACAGCACCAACAACGCCAGCTCATTGCTAACCAATACGCGCTTAATCATAATTCTCCTTCCCTTGCTTAACAAACTTCAATACGTTCAAGTGCTCATCTACCAAATACCCAGCTTGCAACCAACTGCGCAGGCCTTGGCGACTAATGCCATAGTATTTAGCCATTATCACCTGAACACCAAGGAACTCTTTGTTTAGCGCTTCTGTTAGCGTCCTGTATTCAACTGACATTAGTATTTACCTTGGTTTACGTCTCTCTCAATTCCCTTGAACTCGCTGAATGTGATTAACCCGGCCAAGTGCTCCTTTTGCGCCGCTCTGATTTCTTTGATTTGATTAGAGGTCATAATTAAAACCACTCGTTTTCGATACAAAGATTATAATATTCCGGATACTCAGCCGCGATCTGCTCTTTAGTTATTCCGTAGTCGCTCAGAGCGTACACAGTGTCGCTAATGTCGTTAGTGAGCTGTGTTTCATAGTTTGCAAGTTCTCTATGAATAATCTTTTTAACGCCATTTTCAGCTAAATCGACTTTAATGCCAGCGGCTTGTATGACATCTAAGCCATAGCTTAACTCTTGGGCGTTCTCCTTAGGACAAACTAAGCCCGCGCCCATAGAGACATACTTGACCCCCTCTTTCTTAGCTTCATCAAATTGCTTGTTACCAAATGCAAAGAAAGCGCCGGTTGAATTAAACAGTTCAGTTTTTGCTGCTTGTGTGTAGTTATATAAGCTCATAATATTCTTCCCCTTTGTTTTGTAAGCCGCTTAATTGCGGATTGCTGTTTAATTGTTTAAAGTTTGATATCTTTAATAAATGCCTTGCCAGCCTCAGTAAAATCATAAGTATTACCGCGAATAATTAATATCCTAATATGATTAATATCGCCATAAAAACTAGCGCCTCTGGGATTTCTATTTACAGGAATAGAAAATATTGCGCCCTTGTCAGTTGCGAATAAATCCCAGCTATATTTAGTTTTAGCTTTAGCAATCAAAACACCGTTTTTGATAATTGAATTAATGTAATCAACATTCATAATCACTTCCCCTTTGTTTAGCTAG
>CBDVDU010000381.1:0-1753 GCA_965372825.1 uncultured Gammaproteobacteria bacterium
TATCGTCTGGCGCACTAAAGATCACTCTATCCCTCAAAGACTCCTTGATGAGGGTGAGTTAGATGAATATAAAATGGGCACGCATCCTGAACAAAACCAGCTAACGAAAAGTATTAATATTACTAATAAATTTCAACCTGATATTCATGTTTATCCGCCAGCACAACGAGGCGAAACCTTTATTCTTTGCAGCGATGGTTTTTGGGAGTTCACCAAGGAACATGAGTTTGTTGCTTTAGCGACAGTAGAAATGGATAAAATAAACCTACTTAAACAGGCAAAGCTCGCCATGTTTCGCGCTAGTGGCAAGAGTGATAATCTTACTGCACAGTGGCTAAGAATTGAGTGAACGAGTCAAACGATAGATAAAAGCTTTGGTATGCCTCTACAGCGGCAAATCCAGCCAATATAATAAAAAGTACCCCACTTAATCTATGTAATAAGCTGAGCGGTATCTTTTGTAATAAAGTTCGGCCTGCCAGTACGCCTAGAATTGAAGTCGTTATTAAGGCCAAAGTAGAGCCTATCCAGATGGCAGTAGGCAATGCCGTACTACTTAAAGCAACCACAGCCAATTGGGTTTTATCACCAAATTCAGCGACAGTAATTAAAATAAAGGTAGTAAAAAAAAGGTTATGACCACTTTTTTCTGGTAATGCTTCATCTTCGTCTTCATCCTCAGTAAAAAACAAAGCGAGTATGCCAAATACTGCAAATAATACACCAACTATTGTCGCAACTAAATAAGCTGGTACCCAATTAGCAATCGCTACACCAAATATAACAGCCAGTGTATTAAGTAAGGCAAAAGCTACTATGGCACCAAAAATAACCGGCGTAGCACGATGCCTCGCGGCTAAAGTCATGCAAACTAATTGGCTTTTATCGCCAATTTCAGCAGCAATAATCAATGCATAACTGGTCGTAATCGGGGTAAACCAAGAAAAAAAAGAGGCGGGTAAGGGAAAAGAATTAAAGTCCATTAATAGCTATTAAAATAAATTTTAAATTAGGCCGGTATTTACACCATCGAAAAAGCAGATAGTGTTTTTCCCTGCGCGTTTAGCTTCATACATAGCCTTGTCAGCATGCTGCATGATTTTATTAGAATCTAAACCATTTTTAGGGAAAGTAGTGATACCTATACTACAAGAAAAAAAATGTTCACTATTATCGAGGAAATACGTTTTGCTTAGTTCCTGTTGAATTTTTTTAGCCACTATTTTTGCATTCTTTAAAGCAAACTCAGTACTTTTTTCTGACGCGTGAAGCAAAACTACAAACTCATCTCCCCCTAGCCTTGCAGGCGTATCCTCTTCGCGCAATACTGCTTGTAGTCGCTGCCCCACTTGAATAAGCAGTTCATCACCTATGTGATGTCCGTAAGTATCATTTAAAGGTTTGAAATCATCTAGGTCTAGATAAATTAAGGAACCGTAAGCATCAATACGCTTAGCAATGGCTAATTCATGCTCTAAGCGATCAATTAATAAGCGTCGATTAGCTAAAGAGGTGAGGGCGTCATAAAAAGCGAGTTTTTTAATCTCCGACTCAGCTTCTTTTTGTGCTGTAATGTCAGCTAATAGCCCGACATAATTTATGACACTGCCATCATTATCTCTTACAGCAGTAATGGTCAGATATTCAGGGTAGACACGCCCTGATTTGCAGCGATTCCACAGCTCCCCCTCATATTGACCTGTTATTAGTAATTGATTCCACATATCAGAATAGAACTGTTGATCTTGATGGC
>CBDVDU010000382.1:0-1719 GCA_965372825.1 uncultured Gammaproteobacteria bacterium
ATATTGGATAAGCTTGCAGCGCTACCCTATATCACTGAAATTAGACGGTGCGATTTTGAATAATGGCTCTTAGGAATCAAAATTCAATAGTATCCGAAAGGACTGGCAGTGCTTCATAAAACAAGGAATAATTTTTGACTCTATGCATAAATATTTTTATCCATTATTAATATTAAAAAGAGCGGGCTCCTTAGCAATAGTTATTATTCTGACTTCTGGGTGTTCCTCGATTATTGATGCAAGAAAGCAAAAAAAGCCGTATATGGATGATTATTATTCGGGGGATGTCACACGTGCTGCGGCTGAGTTAAGCGAAAAAAGTGATGATCGTGCTGATACTGGGGATGAGTTGATGTGGCTTTTAGACGCAGGAACCGCTAATTATACGGCTGAGCAATACCAAAAAAGTCTTCAGTTATTCGAGAAATCAGAAAGTCTTATTCAAGAATTTGATGCTAGAGCCGTAGTCAATGCGCGAGGCGTTGGTGCAGAAATAGGTTCGACAATAACGAATGCCAATGCTTTGCCTTATCGGGGCATGTATTTGGATAGAATCATGCTTAATGCCTATAAGGCACTCAATTATTTTGCTATCAATGATGCATCGGGTGCTCATGTTGAGTTACGTAGGATGAGAGAGGCGCAACAGCAAGTCGTCAGGCAATTTGATGATGAGCTACGGGCTAGTGAGCAAGAAATTCAGGAATATAATCTTCAAAATCAACAGAAAAGTCGATCTCTTGGTAATCGAAATACCACTGTGCCATTCAGTACTATTATTAAAAACCCTGTGGTAAATGAGGCTTATACGGTATCAGAAGCTAAAGCGAATAAGCTTTACGGGAGTTTAGGTAATCCGTTTGTTAGTTATTTTTCGGCTATGGGTTATTTAATGGAAAATAACTATGGTGAAGCGTTAGTGGATTTTCGTAATCTCTATAAAATGATCCCCAATAATAAATTGATTCAAAGAGATTATGTGACAGCTGCAAAGCGAATCGGTAGTGAAATTCCAGTAGAGATTGAGGGTATTGAGCCTTTTGCTTATCCGCTCAATAATAAAATAGTGTATGTGGTTTTATTTAATGGGCGTGCGCCTGCGTTAAAACAAGAGAAGTTTCAGTTGATTCTGCCTTATGTAGGTTACACGGGGATAGCCTTTCCTCGATACGAATATTTCTCTCCACAATTGCAAGGGTTGGATGTTGCTTATAAACTTAATAAGCAACAAGAATCTGTCAAAACCGAGCAGATTGCAGATTTTGATGCCATTATGTCGCAGGAGTATCATAATAAGCTACCGGCTATGGTTACCCGATTGGTTATTTCTACTTTAGCGAAAGAATTAGCTAGCTATGCAATTGTGCAAGCGGCTCGTCGATCTAATAATGGTGCTGGGCTAGGTGCATTAGTATTAACGGGAATGTTCAAATATCTGTTTAATACGGCAGATACTCGAGGCTGGGAAACGTTACCTAAAGAAGTGCAAGTGACTCATTTTCCTATTCCTGATGATGGACGATTAAGCATTGGTCCAGTTGGCATGGCTGCGCAGGGTAATTATCCGCAAGGTACGGAAATTGTATTGAACAAAGAGACGAATATCGCTATTGTTTATGTCAGGGCTTTATCAGGGCAAAAACTTATTTATAAAGTGATTGAGCTGCAATAAAGTTAAAAGTTGATTTACCACTCTCTTAAGTGAGTAAGTTGATAGAG
>CBDVDU010000383.1:0-1698 GCA_965372825.1 uncultured Gammaproteobacteria bacterium
AGGGGCTTTTAGCCGCGACATATATAAAATCGCGGCTAAAAGCCCCTCCCACAAGCTATAAAAACACCGAGCTTACCCTTAGCGCGCATTGCGTACCTTTCGGTGTAACAAGGTATGCGGTGCATACACATAAATGTACCGGCTTAAAATACTATCCGGATGGGTAGGATGAAGTACCTGCTTTTTAGGCATGCAATAAAATCCACCATCCTTGTAAGCACGTAAAATATAAATGTTAAAAATAATTCGGCTGTAGCCCGTTATGCCGCTTGCGGAATACGGGTAAGTCAGCGTACTGTATTCCGTAAGCTCCATACAGGCTACACGAAAAACTATTTAATTCATTTACTCAGCCCGCTGAATAAACATAGCATCGCCATAACTAAAAAACCGATACTTCTGCGCAATCGCATGTTGATACACTTTTTTAATCCGCTCATAACCAGAAAAAGCAGACACCAACATTAACAATGTCGATTCAGGTAAATGGAAATTGGTCAGCATTGCATCCACTGCTTTAAATGCATAGCCTGGAGTAATAAATAGATTAGTATCCCCTTCGCAAGCTTCTAAACTGCCATTTTGCGAAGCCGACTCCAAAGAACGCATAGCTGTCGTGCCTACTGCGATAACTCGCCCACCTCGCGCCTTAGCTTGTTGCACTGCTAGCACAGTTTCTTCAGGCACGGAAAAATATTCCTTATGCATAATATGCTCAGCCAAATTTTCTACTTTAACTGGCCGAAATGTCCCACTAGCAACATGTAAAGTGACAAAAGCAATCTGCACGCCTTTCTCCTTAATCCTTGCCATCATGGCATCATCAAAATGCAAGCCAGCCGTTGGTGCTGCTACCGCGCCACTTTGTTTCGCAAAAACCGTTTGATAACGAGTTTGATCATTGACATCATCAGCGCGCGCTATATAAGGAGGCAAAGGCATATGACCAATACTATCTAAAATATCTGCTAGCGATTGCTCTCCTTTAAAAAATAAATGAAATAAGTCCTCTTCACGTCCCAATACCTCGCATTGAAATCCCGCATCTAAATCAATCAATGCGCCCGCTTTAGGTGATTTACTTGAGCGCATATGCGCTAGCACTTCACGATCATTTAGCACGCGCTCAATTAAAATCTCGACTTTGCCCCCGCTTTGCTTATGACCAAACAAACGCGCCGGAATCACCTTGGTATTATTGAGTACCAATAAATCCTCGGCATTAAGCAAGTCCAGAAAATCAACAAATTGCCGATCATAAATCGCATCACTGTCTTTATCTAAACATAATAAACGGCTCGCACTACGCTCAGCCAAAGGTTGCTGAGCGATTAACGCATCAGGCAAATCATAGTAAAAATCACTTTTTTTCATGCACACCGTATTTGCCGCTTAACCGACTTTAAAATATAAAAAGACTATTTTATTAGAATTCTCTAGCAATATAAAACAAGATTACTTATAATTACCGTCTCTTCTATGCCGGGGTGGTGAAACTGGTAGACACGCCGGATTCAAAATCCGGTTTCTTCGGAAGTGCCGGTTCGATTCCGGCCCTCGGTACCATAGAAGATTCAAGGCTTCCAGCAAATTTCTTGCTTTAAAAAAATCCTTCGTTTTTTCCTTCTGGTGCAACATGGTCGCAAACAAAAGTTAGCACTTGATTGTGATGCTCCATTATTTTATAAAAAAGACACA
>CBDVDU010000384.1:0-1674 GCA_965372825.1 uncultured Gammaproteobacteria bacterium
TACATTGAAAATCGTAGTTTAGGAATGACAATATCTTTATAGTTAGTTGTCACTACTGGCATAGGGATCTACACAAGTCTAAAAGCCTTATCCAGAGGGAGAAGGTTGGGTGAGGGGAGTAAGAAAAGCCTTGATTTTGCTCTCCTCACCCCAACCCTCTCCAGCAGGAGAGGGAGCTGTCCTAATTTGCAACTCATTGTATTTTAATGTCAGAAAGTTGTGTAGATACTTATGCACTACTGGGGGGCTACTAAGAAAAAATTTTCCACTTATTTGTAAGGAATCCTGTATCTTTACGACCTATAAGAAAATCTGCATATAACCGCGCTTTCTAGGGCTATACTCGGATTGCATCATTATTTATTTTTCGGAGCGTATATGAGCGATACAGGCATCACAGAATCAGTACAAAACTATTATGGGCAGGTGCTACAGTCCAGCGAAGATTTAAAAACCAGTGCCTGTTGCACTTTGGATTCAGTTCCTGTTCATTTGCGTTCTTTGTTGGCTGATTTACACCCTGAAGTTGTTGCGCGCTATTATGGGTGTGGCACACCTTTACCACCAGCATTGCAAGGTGCAACCGTTTTAGATATGGGCTGTGGTACGGGACGTGACTGTTATTTATTATCACGTTTAGTCGGCGAATCAGGTCATGTGATTGGTGTCGATATGACCGAAGAGCAGCTAGCAGTCGCTAAAGAGCATTGTGATTGGCATGCTGAACGTTATGGTTATACGCAGTCTAATGTTGAGTTTAAGCAGGGCTATATGGAAGATTTAGCGGCCGCTGGGATTGCTGATAATTCTATTGATCTAGTTGTTTCAAACTGTGTAATTAATCTATCGCCGGATAAAGAAAAGGTTTTAGCTGAAATTTTTCGAGTACTAAAGCCGGGTGGAGAAATTTATTTTTCTGATGTTTATGCGGATCGACGTATACCGGAAGCACTTAAAATAGAGCCGGTGTTATTAGGCGAATGTTTAGGTGGCGCGCTGTATTGGGATGATTTTCGTCGTATTATGCAAGGTTTGGGCTGTCCTGATGTGCGCGTGGTTAAAGAAAGTCCAATTGCGTTGGAAGATCCAGAAGTTGAAGCTAAAATCGGTATGGTTAAGTTTCGTTCTGTTACGGTTCGTGCTTTTAAAATGCCGTTGGAAGATCGTTGTGAAGACTTTGGTCAATTAGCGACTTATAAAGGCACGATAGCTGAACACCCGCATAGCTTTGATTTAGATGATCATCATCACTTTGAAAAAGGTAAGCCGTTACGTGTTTGTGGCAATAGCTATGACATGTTGGCTTCTAGCCGTTATGCCAAGCATTTTGATTTTATAGGTGATAAAGCTACGCATTTTGGTTTATTTGATTGCGCGCCACCGAACACCAGTTTATCGCTAGAGTCAGGCGCGGCTTGTTGTTAATAGCCATACGAATTTTATTTTCATCGCCATCCCTGAGTTATTTTATCGGGAATCTCTTGATGTATAAGATATTCCTGCTGGAAGCACGCGGGAATGACGGTAGCAAAAGTGTAAATTACTTTCGGCATTATAGAAGGGTGCCTCAATTTCATTGTAAAGGGGCATTGACCTTATGAGCGGAGCAATAGCTATATTTGTCAAAACGCCAGGGCTTTCACCTGTAAAAACACGCTTAGCTGTTGCTTTAGG
>CBDVDU010000385.1:0-1651 GCA_965372825.1 uncultured Gammaproteobacteria bacterium
GGAAGGGAGCAACGGTAGCAGAAGATTCGTGTGCCGAGATGTGGCTGGCATGGTAGCCGCCCAATCTAAAAATCTACCACGCAGCCATGAATCATCAGGTTCTCGCTAGAAAATGGCGTCCGCATAATTTCACCGAAATTGTTGGTCAAGAGCATGTTAGTCAGTCACTGATTAATGCTTTACAGAACAACCGCTTACATCATGCTTATTTATTTACAGGCACTCGCGGTGTAGGAAAAACTACTATTGCTAGGATCTTAGCAAAAGCAATCAACTGTGAAAATCTTCAAGATTATAATCCCTGTGGAGTTTGTGCTGTCTGCACGGCTTTGGATGAAGGGCGTTTTCTTGATCTAATCGAAGTTGATGCAGCCTCCCGTACTAAAGTCGAAGATACTCGCGATTTATTAGATAACGCGCAATATGCTCCGAATAGTGGGAAATACAAAGTTTACATAATTGATGAAGTGCATATGCTCTCAGGGCATAGTTTTAATGCTTTACTCAAAACCTTAGAAGAGCCGCCTGAGCATGTTAAGTTCTTACTGGCGACGACTGATCCACAAAAAATCCCTGTCACTGTTTTATCCCGTTGTTTACAATTCAATTTAAAGCGACTATCAATTAGTCAAATTAGTGGGCAAATGGCTTATATTCTCGGTGAAGAAAAAATCGAATTTGAAACCAGTGCTTTGCGTTTATTGGCGCGTGCAGCTGATGGCAGTATGCGTGATGGACTTAGCCTATTAGATCAAGCCATAGTTTATGGTAATGATGTGATCAGTGCGGAAACAGTTAGTCATATGTTGGGTACAATTGCACAGCAGCCAGTAGAAGATTTGCTGCGTAGCTTAGCGGAAAATAATGCCGCAAGTGTATTGTACAAAGTGCAGGAAATGGCTGAATTAACGCCTGATTTTGCCAGTATTTTACAGCAACTGTTGCATGTATTGCATCGCTTAGCATTGGTTCAGCAGGTGCCTGCTATGGCTGAATCGGATGATGATGCTGATATATTACGTGAACTCGGTCCGTTATTTTCTGCTGAAGAGTTGCAGCTGTATTATCAAATTGCCTTAATGGGGCAAAAAGATCTAAGTTTATCTCCAGACCCAAAGTCTGGTTTTGAGATGGTTTTGCTAAGAATGCTTGCATTTAACCCGCAAAAGAATAGTACAAACGTGCAAAAAACCGCTCCAGTTATTGCGCAAAAGCCACGCCCTGTAATGGTGCAAGCGCCAGCAGTCAGGCCAGTGATTGCTGCTAGCAAAGCAGAAAATTTGCAGTCAAAGCCTCCTGCTGCCCCATTAGTTGCAGATGTTCAGGCTATGGCTCCTAGGGAGGGGCAGTCGTGGCATGAAATAGTGGCAACTATGAAAGTTGCCGGGCTAACTCGCGAATTAGCGAATAATTGTATTTTAGAAGGGGTTGATGAGCTGCAGTGTCGTTTGATTTTAGATCCTAGGCAGGCGCAAATTAAAAGTCCTCGTTCTGAAGAAAAGTTACAAGTAGCTGTGCAAGCTTATTATGGGCGACCGCTCAAATTAGTGATTAAAACTGAAGCGGTTGTTGCAGATACGCCGGCTGTGCAAATACAAAAAGATAAAATTAACCTTTTAGTGTACAGGTTTGAAATTTTATCATTAATTCC
>CBDVDU010000386.1:0-1643 GCA_965372825.1 uncultured Gammaproteobacteria bacterium
CATTGGCTGGGATACGGCCTAAGATTAAGCAGGTATTCCAAAACTCTTTAAAAAGTGCTTCATGTTCTACATAAACTAACTCAAACTTTTCTTTGCTACTCGTAGGCCGTGTGGTGATTTGTTTCCAGTTATGATGACGCTTTTGTCTATCGGCTAAAAATAACTGCTCTTCTAGTTTATCCTTAAAAATAAAGAAAATACCAGGGCCAACCGCTATCGCATTTTCATCTAAGGTACTTTCAATAAAGCCTTGTAATTCAGATTGCGAAAAATATTTCTGAAAAGTATTGAGTGAAGTAATAATTCCATCTTTGTAAGCTGTAAATTTTTGAATATGGGCTTCACCAGCAATCATTGCTGATACGACTAAGAGCTTCTGCGAGAGCTCAAATGCAAGCTGAACGGCTTCTATACGTTCTTCACGGTCTTCAATAACATTAATAACAAAGCCGATATTGACTAAATCACAAGGAAAGCGATCTACTTCAGGGCGGTGCGTAGGATCCCAGCCAGCGGCATCAATACCGTGAGCTTCGAGTTCCTTTAAATCATCCCCTAAGCCGCAACCATAATCAAAGACCGTGTATTCACCATTTAAGTAGCTGTGTTTTGCTAAAGCTTTCATCGGGGCAGATAAGGATTGGCGCTGTATGGCTGTTTTATGGCGGTCAATCTTATTGTCGGGTGTTGCTGCGTTTATCACTGCACTTAATCGAAATAAGCGCCCATCCACTAATTCATAGCCATGTTGATTAATCACGCGCTCCCAGGATTTTTTAAAGCCAATAATGCGACTATTTTCATAGAGTCCAGCCGCTTCACCTTCTTCGGTAATACTAACAAACTCAGCATAATGTTCATCAGCAGGACTGATAAACAGCTCTTTACGATGCAAAATAGGCGCATTTTCAGTGGCTGTGTAATTCGCTATTTTCTGGGTTTTATTATCTAAATCAACGGTAATACTATTGTGTAAAGCAGGGTAAGAGTCTGCGTAAAACTGAGGATAATTCAGGTAAGAAAGCCGAAATTGTTGGGTGTGTAGCTTAATAATATTCCAATCGCTTGCAGGTATTTTTAGTGCATTAGCAATTAAGATAATAAAGTCTTTTAATTCCGGTGGTATTTCATGAAACGCACTGATATGTAGATAGCGAGCATTGCCAACTAGCTTGCCGAGCTTAACTGATTTAATAAGTTGATTGAATTGTGCTGCGTCCATAAAGCTTACTCTTTAAGCAAAAACTGCTCTTTCTTAATGTTTTTCGGTATGCGCCGTTCAGTCGGTGCTTGTTCTAAAAGCGTAATGGCAAAGCTGTTTTCAGGGGCGATACTGATATGAATCGGTCTATTTTTACCGTAAAAATACAGTCGGTCAAATGGTAGGTGAGTAACTATCCATTTAGCAACGGTTAATGAATCCGTATTGAGCGCATAAAAATCACAAGCAAATCCATCACGCTTACAAATGCGAGTGTTTTTGGAATTAACTTCATAGCCGGCATGCTGATCTAGTTGTGGCGCTATTCCAGGCGAAGGGCGTTTCTTAATCTGGAGTAATAAATCATTGGAGCAGAGCCCGTAAGTCAGTTTTATCTCACCGAATTGCTCGACGACAGGGTCTAAAATACTCATCGCCATGT
>CBDVDU010000387.1:0-1608 GCA_965372825.1 uncultured Gammaproteobacteria bacterium
GTCAGTAACATATCGCAGACAATTAAAAAAGCGATGCCCGTATATTCCTTATCTGAATCCTCTAAATCAAAGGGCTTACAAAAATTCTCTACGGCATTCCATGTTTTCGCCTGTTTTCTTAATTGAGTAACAAAAGCCGCTTCATTCGTGCCGCTGGATGAAATAATCACCGCCGCCTCTAAAAACTCGATTTTCTTAATCAATGCCAAATTAACTACCGGCTTAGCGCGTTCCTGCTCCACTCGCTCTACAATAGCAGCTTGTATGCCCAACTGATAACGCATAGCCGCCAGTTTAGAATGGCACACCACCTGCGCTTTAAAGCCATTGGGCAAAATATTGTCGATATAATGACTGACCATATCTTTAGCGATGGCATTAATGCGTTGTTCCGCTTCTAAAATATCCCCTGTAGCACCGTATTTCTTTTTGATCGCCAATAATTCCGCATCACTACGGTCTTTAAATAAATCTTCAAAGCCGGTTTCAAAGGCATGTTTTTCATTTAAAGCCGTATCAATAGTTTTACCTTCATACAAAATCTGCAAGGTCGTGCCATCTTGCACCGCATCCATTAAGCGATAGGTATCAATATAACTACCGAAACGTTTATAGGTTTTCTTAGCGCCATGTCGTTCAGTAATCAGCGGCGTACCGGTAAAAGCAATGCGCGCGGCATTGGGAAAAGCTTCAAAAATATTGTCGCCTAAATCAGAACCTTGTGTTCGATGCGCTTCATCAATCATCAAGATAATGCGCTCTGATGCATTCACTACACCAAAGGTATTAGCTGAGGGAATCGCCTGATAAGTGCCTAAAGCCTCTGCGACCTTAACGGGTAGACTCTGCTCGCGTAATAGAAACTTATGCGCCATCACCATATTAATATCCGAGCTATCATGACTTAAATGCGCTCTTAATTGCTTGGCACTCTCGATCACATTAACCCTGCCACCAATTAGCGTAGCTGTTTTACTTAACTGCTCTTCCAGATCAGCGCGGTCATTAATCAAAACAATCTTAAAATCATTTAATCCCTCTGTCGTCCTTAACATACGTGCAACAAACACCATCGTCAGTGATTTTCCTGAGCCTTGTGTATGCCAAACCACACCGCTGCGCTCCGTTGCATTTTGCCCTGCACTTAAACGCTGTAATATTTTATTGGCGGCACGAAATTGCTGATAACGACACACTACTTTAATGCGCGGCCCACTATCAGTATCCATAAAAACCGTAGACGTGCGTAGCACCTGTAAGAGATTAGCTTGGGTCAACATACCCGCAATCAACCGTTGTTGTGGGCTCATTTCTTTAGCGAGCGCCTCATTCTCTGGCCATAAGGTTTTCCAACCATAAAAATGCTCTTCACCCGATGTCACCGTACCATAATCAGCTTCCGCGCTGGTGCTGCGAATCATCAATAAATTAGTATGAAATAAACGCGGTTCACCTTCTTTCAAACCCGCTTGCAAGGTCGCTTTACGCGCATTACGATAGCGCTGTAATTGCACAAAGGCTTCTTGCATAGGATTAGCACAGTTTGGCCCACCTAACTTACACTCGACCACAATGAACGGAATGCCATTCACGAACAAGACAATATCA
>CBDVDU010000388.1:0-1595 GCA_965372825.1 uncultured Gammaproteobacteria bacterium
GGGCCTGGATCGCCGCGTTTTCATGCCTAACTTACAGACCCTAGAAGAGGCACGTTGCGAAACTGAAAAAAATCTTATCCAGTATGCCTTAAGACAAACCAATAAAAAAGTATCGATAGCTGCAGTAGCACTCGGCGTCACTAGGGCAACGCTTTATCGTTTGATTGAAAAACATCAGATAACAGATGTTTTACTGGCAATACCTTCTGCAACGCGCCGACGTAGAAGTGAAATTATTCGATTATTAGAGCCTTATCCTGTACATGTGAGAACTATGCCGGGAATGAGTGATGTAGCACAAGGTAAAATTAAATTCGATGAGGTGCAAGAAGTCGATATTGCGGATTTATTAGGGCGTGATGCCGTAGCTCCTGACCAGTCTTTATTGAGTGCAAATATTACAGATAAAGTGGTTATGGTAACGGGTGCAGGCGGGTCGATTGCTTCTGAATTGTGTCGGCAAATTATTATTTTACAGCCTGCTAAAGTCATACTTTTTGAGCTTAATGAGTTTGCGCTTTATTCTATTGATAAGGAGCTTAGGCGTGCTGTTATTGCATTGGCTATGTGTGAATTTGAAATTATCCCAATATTAGGCTCTGTCACGGATGAAGTGCGCCTCAAGAGGGTTTGTAAATCCTTTAATGTGCAAACAATATATCATGCCGCGGCTTATAAGCATGTGCCTATGGTTGAGCATAATCCAGGTGAGGCGGTTAAGAATAATGTATTAGGGACATTATGCCTTGCTCAAGCTGCCATTAGTTGCAATGTCGAAACTTTTGTTCTTATCTCTACCGATAAAGCGGTAAGGCCAACGAATACGATGGGGGCGACTAAGCGCTTTGCTGAGTTGGTTTTGCAGGGGTTAAGTTTAGAAGAAGGCCATAATACCCGCTTTACGATGGTGCGTTTTGGTAATGTGCTGGGTTCTTCAGGCTCTGTTATTCCTTTATTTAGAGAGCAAATTGCACGAGGTGGTCCTGTGACAGTAACTGATCCACGGATTATTCGTTATTTTATGACCATACCCGAGGCGGCTCAGTTAGTGATACAGGCGGGCGCAATGGGGCAAGGCGGTGATGTTTTTGTATTAGATATGGGTGAGCCGATTAAAATTGTTGATTTAGCAAAGCGGATGATTCATTTAAGTGGCTTGGAAGTAAAAGATGAGCATCACCCTAATGGTGAGGTTGAAATTAGTTTTACAGGGCTAAGGCCAGGTGAAAAGCTGTACGAGGAATTATTAATTGGTGATAATGTTTCTGATACGGCTCACTGTAGGATTATGCGGGCTGAAGAAGATGTCATTCCTTGGGGTGAGCTTAACATGCGTTTGGATCGTTTAAAAACGGCAATCGAGGAAGATGATTGCTTAGAAATGAGAGCTATATTAATGGAATCAGTTTCTGGTTTTGTGCCGCAATGTGAAGTGAGTGATTGGTTGTGGGCGGCTGGGCAGGACTTAAAATAAATGATAGGGTCAGGCGGCGATTCATAAAATGTTGGGTCAAGTTACCTGTGCTTCGTTAGGCCATGCATAAGGAATGCACATTAAATAAAACCCGAAACTTTAGATTATGAAGCACTGCCAG
>CBDVDU010000389.1:0-1589 GCA_965372825.1 uncultured Gammaproteobacteria bacterium
TAACCACCCTCATAGCCGCATTAATAACGAGTGCGGTATTGTTAACGAGTGCGTTCGCACAATCCTTTTCTTCTGAGGAACTTCAACGACGAATGGTAGAGCGCCGTGCTGTGGATGCCGCTATTTGGGGCTTACCTATCATTAGCGAAGATGCTTTACGACAAGCTTACTTCCGTGACGGTAAAGCAAATTATGGCGACATTATCTGGTGGCCTATGGGCAATAACTGGATGAACCAATCACTCACCCCCAATACAAGCGTGCGATATTTGTATTCTTTCATTAATACAAAGGAATCTGGACCTGTTGTGTTAAGTCTCCCTGCAGCTGCGGATGGAAGCCGATTCTTAGGCACCATATCGGATGCTCGAAAAATCAAAAGACATGCTTGATGCAATATTAGAGAAAATTAATGATGGTAGCTTGATATATGGCAATGAAAATTATAGATATTTTGTTACAATCAACCCCGTTACAGATCAATATTTAAATAGATTTTTCAAGAAAAATAAAAACAAACCTTCTGTTACATTAATGTTTTATCATTACCATTCATCAAATGGTGCTTTAATTGGATCACCGATGTATTTAATAAAAACAAATGATGGATTCAAAAATGTCTTGCCTATTAGGTAATCTAAGGTGATGCATCAGCTCAACCCGAGCATTTATGCGCCGTTTCGCTTCGCTGCACTCTGTATAAATGGCCGGTTAGCATAGGCGTTATGTTCAAAAGGTATCGCTAGGTGTCCAACTATCTTAGTGCATTGACAGGTGCGCCATTGGCGTATATCCTTCAAGGATGATCACGTTGCTGAAACTACTCCCTTTCAAAGGAAAGCCGCAACACTTCTATCCACTGAAGAAAGAGATGACTTGATAGCATACGTGTCGGAGCACCCTAGTGCAGGGGGATTTAATCCAGGGTACTGGAGGAATTCGTAAAATCAGATGGGCGCGGGGCAATAAAGGAAAAAGCGGGGGCTTCAGGGTCATTTACTATTACCACAGCGAAATCATGCCACTATATTTACTTGCCATATTCGGAAAGAATGAAAAAGCGAATGTAACAGCGGAAGAAAAGCATTTGTTATCGAGTATGGTGAAAGAATTGGTGGCTTATTGGAGAAGTAGAAATGAGCAAGGCATTCACTGAAATATCTGCAGGCCTTAAAGATGCAATAGCTCACTCAAAAGGTGAGTCAACAGGGGCTATCGAACATATACCAGAAACCATTAATGTTAAAGCGATCCGTGAGAAAACAGGTATGAGCCAACAGCATTTTTGCGCCACTTTTGGTATCTCAATAGGTACGCTTCGCCATTGGGAGCAAGGTCTTCGCACTCCAAGAGGCACTGCAAGAGTTTTGCTGAAAGTGGTTGAGCGTAATCCAAAGGCCGTTATTGAGGCGGTATCGACATAAAGGAACATAACAACCGCATAAACGCTGACCATTTTACCCGCGTTCCGCTGCGCTACACTTTGGGTAAAATGTCAGGTTATGCGAAATGTTAGCTTTAGAAACAGCAATTTGCACAATGAAGTTGCTTAGATCAAAATTTCTGCTTTCCGCACGTTAGCGGCCATC
>CBDVDU010000390.1:0-1585 GCA_965372825.1 uncultured Gammaproteobacteria bacterium
GCTAATTTAAACCGTGATGATATGGGTAGCCCTAAAACTGCAAAAATGGGCGGTTATGATCGTTTACGAGTATCGTCGCAATGTTTAAAAAGAACGTGGCGTACATCAGATAATTTTGCAGAGGCACTAGAAGGACATATAGGAACACGCACCAAAGAAATGGGTTTAAAAGCTTATCAGCAGATGATTGATAAAGGGATTACTCACAAAAAAGCCCTTGAATGGACGCAACCGATTGCCAGTGTATTTGGTAAATTAAAACAACTCCCTAAAAAAGAGAAAGAAGCGTTAAAAAAATTACCCGCTGATAGTGCTGAGCGACTAAAAAAAGAATTAGTCGAACTTGAAATTGAGCAACTAGCTTTTTATGACACGCAAGAAGAGCACGCTATTTTAAATCTGGCTAATGCCATTGCAGAGCGTGAAGAAGAAGCAAACGCAGAGGAATTAAATTTATTACGCCAAAAAGTCACCGATGTTGATATTGCCCTGTTCGGTCGTATGCTGGCTTCCAGTCCAGCCTTTAATATCGAAGCCGCTTGCCAAGTTGCTCATGCCATCAGTGTTCATCCAATAGTGATAGAAGATGATTACTTTACAGCCGTAGATGATTTAAATAACGGTCAGGAAGATACGGGTGCCGCCCATATTGGTGAAACCCGTTTTGCGGCAGGATTGTTTTATTCCTACATTTGCATTAACCGTGAATTATTAATTGACAATTTAGGCGGTGATGAGGTTTTAGCTAATAAAGCCATTCGTGCCTTAACTGAGGCAGCGGTTAAAGTGGCTCCCGAAGGCAAACAAAACAGCTTTGCATCACGCGCTTATGCCTCTTATGTTTTAGCTGAACAAGGTAATCAGCAACCACGCTCTTTATCGGTTGCTTATTTAAAACCTATTAACAATCGTGAAAATCAAGATTTTATTACCGACTCTATTACCGCCTTAATCAACCAAAGAGACAATTTTGATAAAGTATATGGTGCTTGTGCAGAGAGTCATTATCAAATTAATGCCTCTAAAGTAGAAGGTTCATTATCTGAACTGCTGGATTTTGTCAGCCAATAAGGAGGAATATATGGACACTCTTGTATTTCGACTTTATGGGGCAATGGCCAGCTGGGGTGAAATAGCGGTGGGGGAAGATCGCCATACCGCAAGTTACCCTAGCAAATCCGCTATCATTGGTTTGTTAGGTGCAGCATTAGGTATTAAACGCGACAATGAAGAAAAGCAAAACCAATTGCAGCAAGGTTATACGCTTGCTATAGAAGTGTTTTCTAACGGTCATTTATTACGAGATTACCACACCACACAAGTACCTAACGCAACAGGAAAGTTTAATTTTCGTACTCGACGCGATGAAATTATTTTAGGTAAAAAACAGCTGGGCACTATTTTATCTAGTCGGGAATACCGTAGTGATGCCTTGGCTTTGGTAGCTATACGAGCTTTAGAATCCGCACCTTATTCATTAGAGAAAATTAAAGAACACCTGTTACAGCCAAAGTTTCATTTATATTTGGGAAGAAAATCTTGTCCATTATCTGCACCACTCGATCCACAGCTTATCGAGCAAGAA
>CBDVDU010000391.1:0-1579 GCA_965372825.1 uncultured Gammaproteobacteria bacterium
GCGCACCCAGAAAATCAACACCCCGCTCATCAATATAAGCCCCCCGTTGATAGATCAAATAACGCCGCCAATGACGAAAACTCACTGCTCTTTTATACCAAGGCTTACCAGCCAATTGATAAAAATCAGCTAGCTCCGCGTTATTAGGAAAATACTCTGTTAATTGCTCTATTACGGCTAAATCGCGATAATTATGTTTTGTGCTGTTGCTCACCGTTACACTATAAATAAAAGGTTCGCCAACCGTCGCATAGCGTGGCAACTGGCGCATAATAGTCACCTTTAAGCGATTAAACAAACTGCCTAATAAAGCAAAAACCAGCAATACCAAAACAAAAACAAACAATTGATAAGTCGTGCTGGACTTAGTATCTACGCCATACACACCCGCCACTAAACAGACGATCAAACATAATTTACCCATCAAGGTAAAATGCAAACGCATCCAGCGACTGACACGAAACACCCGCACATATTGACGCAATACCCAGCGGCTTAACACCACTAAACCGGCACAGGCACTTGCTGAACAATATCACGTACTAACGCTTCCGCATCGACACCTGAAAACTGACTTTGCGCTTCTAAGCCCAAACGATGCGCAATAACCGGTACAGCTAACTCTTGAATCACATCAGGCGTGACAAAATCATAGCCGTCAATTAACGCCAATGCCTGTGCGCATTTCATTAAAGTTAATGAAGCTCGCGGACTAGCGCCTAATTTAACCTGCTCAACACTGCGCGTTGCCGCAACTAACGCCACAATATAACGTTGTAATTCCACGCTAATCGGCACTTGTTTCACTTGCTGTTGTAATAACTGTAACTCGGTAAATTTAATACAAGCCGTTAAAGTCTCAACAGGATGCGCTTGGCCTTGTGATTGCAAAATGGCGACTTCTTGCTCTTGTGAAACATAGCCCAAACTAAATTTCATCGCAAAACGATCTAATTGCGCTTCAGGCAAGGGATAAGTACCATGAAATTCCACAGGATTTTGCGTAGCAATAACAAAAAACGGCGCAGGCAAACGGCGAATATTGCGCTCAATACTCACTTGATTTTCTGCCATCGCTTCTAATAATGCAGACTGTGTACGAGGTGAAGCACGATTAATTTCATCTGCCAACAGAATATGACAAAACACCGGCCCTTGTTCAAAACGAAAACTTTGCTGTTGTTGATCAAAAATAGAAATGCCTAAAATATCCGACGGCAATAGATCTGGGGTAAATTGAATACGCTGAAAGTCAGCTTCACAAGATAAAGCCAGAGCCTTGGCTAAAGTCGTTTTCCCCGTTCCCGGCACATCTTCCAGCAGCACATGCCCGCCCGCACTAAAAGCCGCCAACAACCATTGCAAAGTACGCTGTTGACCTAAGATCACTAGCCCTAAATTCGTTTGTAACTTACCAATTATTTCTCGTGCCTGGTCAAAATCGCTCATAAGCTTGTTTTATAGTTAAATACGCATTTAAACTACCAGCATTAAACTAAGTCAGCAATTATTTTTCTCAGGCTTAAACACAGAGTAAAATACAAAAAGGTAGGGCGGACTTCAGTCCGCAAATATAAAC
>CBDVDU010000392.1:0-1576 GCA_965372825.1 uncultured Gammaproteobacteria bacterium
GCTCATGCAAATGAGCAGCAGCAGTTGGCTTCGGCTAAGGCAGATTTAGCGACTACGTTTGTTGCACTCGCAAAGCAATTGAAGATAAAAGAAAGTTTCTCTATCTTTTAGTATAATTGCGCAATGCTAGATATTAGGCACAATCTATAACGAGTATCTCAATCGAATGAATGAAGAATTAGAATCTATACACACGAAAGAAATTAATAAAAGGCGTACCTTCGCTATTATTAGTCATCCTGATGCCGGTAAAACGACCTTAACTGAGAAATTATTATTATTTGGGGGCGCTATTCAGCAAGCGGGCTCTGTTAAAGGACGTAAGGCTGATCGACATGCGACCTCAGATTGGATGGAAATGGAAAAAGAGCGTGGTATTTCGGTGACCACCTCGGTGATGCAGTTTGAGCATAAAGGTTGCATTATGAACCTATTAGATACACCGGGGCATGAGGATTTCTCTGAAGATACGTATCGTACTTTGACCGCGGTTGATTCCGCATTAATGGTGATTGATGTCGCGAAAGGGGTAGAAAATCGGACTATTAAATTAATGGAAGTGTGTCGCCTGCGTACTACGCCGATTATCACTTTTATCAATAAATTAGATAGGGAAGGGAAAGAGCCTATAGAATTGCTGGATGAAGTTGAGACGGTACTAAATATTGAATGTGCGCCGATAACTTGGCCTATTGGCATGGGTAAACGCTTTAAAGGGGTTTATCATTTATATGAGGATACCGTGCATTTGTTTAGTGCCACGCATGGCGGAAAAATTATGCAAGGTGAGACTATTAAGGGGCTGCATAATCCTGACCTAGATAGCATCTTAGGTGATCAGGTGGAAGAGTTGCGTGAAGAGATTGAGTTAGTTCAAGGTGCGAGTACGGAGTTTAACTTAGAAGAATATTTGGCGGGTAACTTAACCCCTGTCTTTTTTGGCTCGGCGGTGAATAATTTTGGTATTCTAGAGTTATTAGACGCCTTTGCTGATTATGCGCCAGCCCCTAAAGGGCGTGAAGCTGATCAGCGTTTTGTGAGTGCTAAAGAAGAGGCATTCACAGGCTTTGTTTTTAAAGTGCAAGCGAATATGGATCCTTCGCATCGCGATAGAATTGCTTTTTTACGAGTTTGTTCGGGGAAATTTGATAAGGGCATGAAAGTTAATCATGTACGGATTGGTAAAAAAATCCAGGTATCCAATGCCATTACCTTTAAAGCCGCTACTCGTAAAAATATAGAAGAAGCCTATTCGGGCGATATTATTGGTTTGCATAATCACGGTACTATCCAAGTAGGCGATACCTTTTCCGAAGGTGAAGTTTTGAAATATTCGGGGATTCCTTATTTTGCGCCTGAATTGTTCCGTCGTGTGGTCTTGAAAGACCCATTGCGTGGTAAAGCTTTGCAAAAAGGTTTGGTGCAATTAACCGAGGAAGGTGCGACGCAGTTATTTAAGCCATTAAAAAATAACGACCTTATCTTAGGCGCAGTTGGTATTTTGCAGTTTGATGTGACCGCCTATCGTTTAAAAGCTGAATACAATGTTGAGTGTGTTTATGATGCGATTTCTATT
>CBDVDU010000393.1:0-1540 GCA_965372825.1 uncultured Gammaproteobacteria bacterium
GAAGGACTGGCAGTGCTTCATAATCTAAAGTTTCGGGTTTTATTTAATGTGCATTTCTTAGCAAGTTAAATGGCCGAGTGTATATGGCTCGCTTTTTTAAAACTAAGTCATATACAATAACCGAATCTAAGTGCTACTGATCATAAAAGGTTAATGAATGAGCGAAACAAATATTTATCAAAACTTACAACAACTCGGCGGCAAAACCGAGTTGCCAGATACACCCGAACAAGCCATCCTAGAAAGCGTACAAAATCCGCAAGCCGATGTTGATTATATGGTGCGCTTTGTCTCGCCAGAATTTACCTCATTATGCCCGCTAACCGGACAACCTGATTTTGCCCATTTAGTCATTGATTACATCCCATCAGAAAAGCTAGTGGAAAGTAAATCATTAAAATTGTTTCTCGGTTCATACAGAAATCACGGCGCATTTCATGAAGACTGCACCATCAGTATAGCGCGTCGCATAATAAAAGAAATTGATCCAAAATGGCTACGTATAGGCGGTTACTGGTATCCGCGTGGCGGAATTCCCATTGATGTGTTTTTTGCCCAAGGCGAAATTCCCCAAGGTGTTTGGGTGCCAGATCAAGGTGTTGCTCCTTATCGCGGGCGTGGTTAATTTTAGTTTAGGAATGCACACTAAATAAACCCCGAAACTTTAGCTTATGAGCACCGCCAGTCCTTTAAGGACTGGCGGTGCTTTCGGATATTATTGAAGTTTGATTCCTTAAACTGACGGGTAGGGCGCAATACTGTTGATTTAAGCCCTCTCTTGCTGAGCATAGGTACCTACCAACTTTTTTACATTAAAATACAATGAGTTGCAAATCAGGCTAGCTCCCTCTCCTGCTGGAGAGGGTTGGGGTGAGGAGGAGAATAAAATCAAGGCTTTATCTTATTTCCCCTTATCCAACCTTCTCCCACCGGAGAAGGAGCTTATTCTTAGTCAGCAGCATTGCAGGTAGGGCGTGGCTTCAGCCCGCCTTTGTCAGAGTTTATACTAGGCTGCCGAAAAACTGTTTATTAAGAGTATTATGAGCCTGATTATTGGCTACAAAAAAAATAGAACCCATAGGATGTGCAGAGGAACGAAGCGCATCAATAGCCGCTGATGCGCCTCCTACGTTGGCACACCCTATAAATTGATTGTCCATAAACTAGGAAAGGAAAGTACATATAAAGCGGCTAATTTCGACATCCTAGGATTAAGCTCATAAACTTCTGCTTTGGCAACTCATTACAAATCATCTAGCGGGCTAACTACGCCTTCTCCCCCTTGCTGCAACACATGCGTATAAATCATTGTCGTTTCTAAGTCCTTGTGTCCAAGCAAAGATTGAATCGTACGAATATCTGTACCGCGTTGTAACAAATGAGTCGCAAAACTATGGCGAAACGTATGCGCACTCACTTTTTTCGTGATGCCTGCTTTATATATCGCCTGTTTAATAGCTTTATTTACTACGGATTGATCAATATGATGCCGCCGAGTAACCCCGCTACGCGGATCGACAGATAAATTACGACTGGGAAA
>CBDVDU010000394.1:0-1537 GCA_965372825.1 uncultured Gammaproteobacteria bacterium
GTGTGGCGAGCGTTTACTGGTTTGCTATGATGAATTATGGCCGCAGTATTTAGCACCTCCTATAGGTCTGGCTGCGTTTGCTTGCGCTTTTGTACTAAGCACTGATGCAGATCAGGCACTAGGATCTATTAGCTTGCCACAGGTATGTGAACAGACTGAGCAAAGCTTTCCACTTGAATGGTTGATGTTAACGGAATCGGCTCCAGCTGCGGCAGTGATTCCTTTATTAATGGCTTTACAGAAAGAAACACAAGAAACAGTTCCTTTGAATATTAAAGCGCCAATTTGGAGTAGCTGTGTCAGTGCAAGAGAGTTTGAGCATGGAAAGTAATCAGTATGATGTCATTATTGCTGGCGGTGGACCTGCGGGAACGACAGCGGCAACTTTATTAGCTCAATATGGGCATAGCGTATTATTGATTGAGCGTGACGAGCACCCGCGCTTTCATATCGGCGAGTCTATGTTGCCGATGTCTGAGCCAGTGATGGAACGTTTGGGTATTGATTGGGCGCAGGGGAATTTAAAAAAGGGTGGCGCTGAGTTTATTGATGAAGTTTCAGGGCGGCGAACTTATTTTCCCTTTCAGGGGGAGTATCGTACTTTTCAGGTTGAACGGTCGGTATTTGATAAGCGTTTATTTGATAATGCACTTGCTCATGGCGTAGTCGGGCATCAACAAGAGCAGGTTAATAGTGTGCAATGCACCGTGGATAAGGTGCAAGTCAAAACTGATAAAAGCTTGTATCAAGGTCGTTATTTTATTGATGCCACAGGGCGTGACGCTTTAATGGGGAAAACATTCAATAGTATTAATAAAATTAAAAATCTAGGTAAGTTTGCACTGTATAAACACTATAAACTCGCTAATTCGCTTGAGTCAGAAGCGCTTTTTGGTCACGGTAATATAAAGGTTTTGTTATCTGATATAGGCTGGATCTGGTGTATCCCATTAACGAATGGACGTTTGAGCGTTGGTTTAGTTGTGCAGAAAGAAGTGCCAGAAAATTTGAAGCAAGATGCACTTTTTGAGCGTTATATTCAAGCCTCTCCTTATATGAGTGAACTTTTGCAAGGAGCCGAGGTTTTATCTGAAGTGCGCATAGAAGCCGATTTTAGTTACCGAAACACTCAGCGGTACGGTCAACGCTTTGCTTGTTGTGGTGATGCGGCTGGCTTTTTAGATCCTGTATTCTCATCAGGCTTCTTTTTTGCGGTAAAAACAGCAGAATTTGTTGCAGACCAATTACATCAGGGATTAACGCAAGGAATTGAAGCTGATCCCGAGTTACAGAAAGCTGGTGATGAATTTTATCAAAAAGGATTTAAAACGATGCATCGCTTAATTGAGCGATTTTATTGCTCTAACTTAGTAGAAAATCTCTTTTTTGAATCGGATCGACAGCTGAAAATAAAACAAGAAATAGTCGCTCTATTAGCAGGTGATTTATGGAAGGAGGAAAATGGTTTTCAACAGGGATTGTTAGCAGGTAGAAGTAGAAAAAATTAATTTATTGGAGAATATGATGAAATTTTTTA
>CBDVDU010000395.1:0-1523 GCA_965372825.1 uncultured Gammaproteobacteria bacterium
CAAAAGTAATAGCAGTCACCAACCAGAAAGGTGGCGTAGGTAAAACAACGACTAGTGTTAATTTAGCCGCTACATTAGCACTAGCCCAGCGTAAAGTATTACTGATTGATCTGGATCCGCAAGGAAATGCCGCAATAGGTTGTGGTGTGGACAAGTCAATGGTGATGTATTCTAGCTGTGATTTATTGCTTGAAGATGTTCCTGTTTCTGTTATGGTTGTGGAAGTAGCCGAGTTTGGTTTTGATGTGATTGCAGGTAACTCGGATCTTACTGTTGCAGAAGTGCAACTAATGAAAATGACCCAGCGCGAACGTCGTCTGGACAATGCTTTGCAGCAGGTCAAGGGTGACTATGATTATATTTTAATTGACTGTCCTCCCTCACTGAATATGTTGACTTTAAATGCAATGGTTGCTGCTAATAGTATCCTGGTGCCTATGCAATGTGAGTATTATGCATTGGAAGGCTTGACAGCTTTAATGGAAACCTTGCGTAATATTCAGGAAACGGCGAATCCAGGTTTGTATTTAGAGGGAATTTTGCGCACCATGTTTGATACGCGTAACCGCTTGACGAGAGATGTATCGGCACAACTGATAGAGTATTTTGGGGATAAAGTATTTCGAACTTGTGTGCCCAGAAATGTCCGACTGGCTGAAGCGCCCAGTCACGGTATGCCCATTTTACAATATGATGAAAAATCGCGTGGAGCGGTAGCTTATATTGCCCTGGCTGGTGAGTTAATTAGAAAAGAAAATTAAATAATTATGGCAGAAAAGAAGAGAGGTTTAGGCAAGGGCTTAGGTGCATTAATGGGGGACCTGGGTGGTCACGAACAGGCTAAAAACACCCCCCAGACCTTGCCGGTAGAGTACCTTCAGCGTGGAAAATATCAACCCAGGAAAGATATAGATCCCGAACGGCTGCAAGAACTTTCTGAGTCGATAAAAGCTCAAGGTATTGTGCAGCCAATTATTGTCAGGGAAGTTGGCTATAACCGGTATGAGATTATTGCCGGGGAACGCCGCTGGCGTGCCGGGCAATTAGCTGGCCTGGCTGATGTACCCGTATTGATAAAAGATATTGATGATCGTGCTGCATTAGCAATTTCTTTAATTGAAAATATTCAGAGAGAAGATTTAAACCCTTTGGAAGAATCAGAAGCTTTTTTAAGGTTGATAGAGGAATTTGATTTAACGCACCAGCAAATTGCCGAAGCAGTAGGGAAATCAAGAACTGCGGTAACAAATTTATTAAGGCTTAATGATTTGGAAAGCGCTGTTAAGTTGCTAGTCATAAAAGGTAAGCTCGGAATGGGGCATGCGCGTGCTTTGCTGAGCCTAGAGTCAGAAAAGCAGATTTCTCTTGCAAATAAAATTGCAGAAGAAGGTTTGTCGGTGCGAGTTACTGAAAAATTAGTAAAAGATGCACAGCAAGAAAAACAAGATAACAAAGATCATATTTCCGTGCAGGCGCACGAAATAACAATAGATAGAGATACGCTGCGTTTGCAAGATGCTATG